>JAJTBM010000510.1 GCA_021286885.1 Rhodocyclales bacterium | reverse complement strand
AGCCCGGGCTGGCGGTGCTGGTGGGTCGGGGGCGGGCCGCCGATCTGGGGGTGCAGGTGGATACCGTGGGCCGCACGCTGGAAACCATGCTGGGGGGGCGCCAGGTGACCCGCTTCAAGCGGGACGGGGAGCAGTACGAGGTGATCGTCCAGGTGGCCGACGTGGACCGCAGCAACCCGGAAGACATCCGCGACATCTACGTGCGCGGCAAGAGCGGCGAGATGATTCCCCTGGCCAACCTGCTCTCGGTGCGGGAAACCGGGAGCTCAACCACTTTGCCCAGCGCCGGGCCGTGACCATCACCGCCAACCTGACCAACGGCTACACCCTGGGCGAGGCCCTGGAGTACATGGAGCGCACCGCCCGGGGCATGCTCAAACCCGGCTACGCCGTGGATTACAACGGCCAGTCGCGGGAATTCAAGCAGTCCTCCGCCTCCCTCGCGGTGACCTTCCTGCTCGCCCTGGCCTTCATCTACCTGGTGCTGGCGGCCCAGTTCGAGAGCTTCCGGGACCCCTTCATCATCATGCTCACGGTGCCCCTGTCCATGACCGGGGCCCTGGCAGCCCTGTATTTCACCGGCGGCACTTTGAACGTGTATAGCCAGATCGGCCTGGTCACCCTGGTGGGCTTGATCACCAAGCACGGCATTCTGATCGTGGAATTCGCCAACCAGCTCCAGGAGCAGGGCCGGGACCTGAAGCAGGCGGTGATCGAGGCGGCGGAACTGCGTCTGCGGCCGATTCTGATGACCACCGGCGCCATGGTGCTGGGGGCCATCCCCCTGGCCCTGGCCACGGGGGCCGGGGCCGAATCCCGGCAGCAGATCGGCTGGGTCATCGTCGGCGGCCTGCTGCTGGGCACCTTGTTCACCCTGTTCGTGGTGCCCACCGTCTATACCCTGCTGGCGGCCCGGAAAAGCGCCCCTGGGTCAGCCCCGGGCGAAGCCGGGGCCTGAGCGGCGCCGGCCGGAAGGCGGCTACTTGCGCGCCAGCTCCCGGGCGGCCTGGATCACCTCGGCTTCCAGCACCTGGGTATCCACGCCGCTGAAACCCTGCACCAGGATTTCCTCGAAGTTTTCCGCCTGGCTGGCTTCCTCGCTATCTTTGGGGCGGCTGTAGCCGTTCCGGATGGCCTTCAGCTGGGCCATCATCACCTCCGGCTCGCTCAGGCCGGTGTCCACGCCCTCGGGCAGCTCGGCCCCCAGTTCCAGCAGCAGCTGCACCACCTGGGGTTTCCGGGCCCGGATGGCCATGCTCAGGGGGGAGGTGGGGGCCAGGTTGTCGGGGCGGTTCACCTTTGCCCCATGGGCGATCAGCTCCCGGGCGATGTCCCCGTGGCCGAGAAAGCAGGCCATGCCCAGGGGCAGGCCCGGGTCCCCCTGGCCATCGTCGAACTCCGCCGGAACGCCCGCATCCAGCAGGGTGCGCACCTGTTCCAGGTTGCCGGCGCGGATGGCCTTGATGAGGGAAATGGAGTCGGGCATGGCGATGTTCGGGGAAAGGGCGGGCAGGCCTTAGTATAAGGTGCACACCGGGTTTGCTGGCGCACGGATGTTCCCAGTCGGCCAGGCCGATTCCCGGGGCCGCAAGGAGATGATGATGCTGCGCTGGCTGTGTTACCTGTTGATCAGCTTGCCCATGGAGCTGCTGGCGATCCTGCTGGCGCCCGTCCTGCCCCTGTTCGCCCGGCCCCGTTACGGGCCCATCGACAATGGCAACGCCTACGGGGTGGAACCCCGCCTGCCCCGCTGGCTGGACTGGTTTGCCACGCCGGACAACTCCCTGCTCGGGGATGAAGGCCACAAGGCCCGCTGGCGGGGGCGCAGCCAGTACCTGCAGATGGTGGCCTGGCTGCTGCGCAACCGGCTCTATGGTTTTCGCTGGTCGGTGCTGGCCGCGCCCCTGGAGCGCTCCGCCATCCACTGGAGCGGCAACCTGAACATCCGCAACCGCCAGCACGGGGTGGCCGGCCTGCTGCGGGTGCGCATGGGGGGCTACTGGCAATACAAGCGGATCACTCCCCTCTGGTCGGGCCGCTGTCTGCAGCTCAACCTGGGTTGGGTCATCGATCCCTTCATCAAGGACCCCGGCAAGACCGGCAAGGCCATCTACAGCACCTCGGTCCGGCTCACGGCTTTTTTTCCTGATCCCTCCTGAAGGGCTTCAGGGTCGGGCCAGCGGCGGCGTATGCCTGTCACCCTCTTTGAACCTAAAAACCTCACCACAGAGACACAAAGACACAGAGAAGTTCAAAAAAAC
>JAJTBM010000509.1 GCA_021286885.1 Rhodocyclales bacterium | reverse complement strand
CAGATTTTCTTCATGTCTCCTCCTTCTTGTTGTGATGGGCTCAGATGCTCGAAGCCAGGCGCTCAGGCCTCGGGCACCTGGCTCATGGCGCGGAACGCACCATTCAGGTAAATCAGGGCGGCGCCGTCCTGGCGCTCCCGGGTGGCCAGCACTTCGCACAGGAAGGCGTGGTGGGTGCTTTCGTCGAACACCTTGATCACCCGGCAATCGAAATTGGCCAGCGCCCCATCCAGGCAGGGCGCCTCGGTCTGGAGGGCCGACCAGTGGCCATAGCCAAAGCGGTCTTCCCCATGCACGTCCTTGACCATGCCGGCAAAGGCCCGGGCCACATCCTCCTGCTCGGCGGCCAGCACGTTCACGCTGAGGGCCCCGCTGGCGAGGATGAGTTCGCTGGCCTGCACGTTCTTGTTGATGAACACCACCAGCCGGGGCGGGTCGGCGGTGACAGAGCAGACCGCCGTGGCCGTGAGGCCCGCCCGGCGCCCACCCGCCGCCGCCGTGATGACAGTGACGCCCAGGGCAAAGTGGCGCATCCCGTAGCGGTGATCCTCGGGGCTGACGGTGGGCAGTTCGGCCAGGCCGGGGTTGGGCGTCCAGTCGAGACGCTGGTTGATCTGGGCATTCATGCCTGCCTCCTCAACCGACCATGGCCGGCTTTACGCCGAAGGGATTGGGCTGGGGCAGCGGGTTGCCCAGCAGATGCCCGCCCAGCAGATCGCCGATGTTGTCCTGGTTCTGGGTGATGTGATTGGCCCCCACCAGGATGTCGCGCATCTGGCGCTGCATGGGGCTGTTCATCCAGATGCCCCGGGTAGAGGTTTTCTTGAAGATCATGTGGGCCGCGTCAAAGCACTCGCCACCCGTAAATTGATTGGTCGCAAAGTGGCGGATGCGCACCTCCAGCGGCACCAGCTCGCCCCGGGCGGCGTAGGCCCAGGCTTCGTCGGTGTTGGCCAGCACCCGGGACGAGGCCCCCAGGATCTTGGCGTAGGCTTCACCCAGCCGGCCCTTGATGAAGGGATCATTCACCGCCGCCCCCACCGCCTGGTTGATGTTCTGGCGCGGCACCATGTGCTCGATATACAGATCCACCATGCCCCGGGCCATGCCGATGATCACCGACGAAACAGCGGCATAAAACACGTAGAAAAAGGGCATCTTGTAGAGGTTTTCCACCGCCCCGTGGGAGCCCTGGTCGTAGGCCCCGATCACATGGCTGCGGTATGCGGGCACAAACACCTCCTTGAGGATCAGCTTCTTGGAGCCGGTGCCCGCCAGGCCCACCACGAACCAGTCATCCACGATCTCGAAATCAGCGCGCTGCACCCAGAAGGAGCGGAACACCAGCTCGCCGTTCTCCTGCACCCGGCCACCCACAAAAGCGCCGCCCTGGGCGTGGTCGCAGCCCGAAGACGTGAGCCACTCGCCATTCAGCCGGTAGCCCCCTTCCACCGCCTTGACGGTGCCAAAGGGTGCATAGGAGGACGACACCAGCACGCTGTCATCCTGGCCCCACAGCTCATCCCCGCACTGGGGCGGCAGCAGGCCCACCTCGAAGGGATGCACCCCCAGCACCATCACATTCCAGGCGCTGGACGGGCAGCCCCGGGCCAGCTCCATCAACACCTTGTTGAGCACGTTCGGGTGCATCTGGTAGCCGCCCCAGCGCCGGGGCTGGAGGATGCGGAAGAAGCCGGCCTCCTGAAAGGCCTGAATGGTCTCGGCGGGCACCATGCGCTCCCGTTCGCACCGTTCGGCCCGCTCCCGCAGCAGGGGGATCAGATCGGTGGCACGGCGGACGATTTCGGCTTCGGTGGGGATACCCGTGCTGTGGACGGGGTCGATACTGTTCATGGATGTCTCCTGGATGTTCTGGTCTGTGGGGCTGCCCCGGGCCGGGGGCGGGGTGGGGTCAGCGGGGCTGGGCGCTCAGGGCGCCGTAGCCGGCAATCCACTCATTGATGGGGCGGTAGTAATCCTGGCGGGCGGTGTAAGGGCCCAGCGCCGCCAAGGCGGCAAAGGCAGCCACCCAGGTGCGCACCTCGTGGGTGGAGCGCCCCGCCTGGCGGGAAATGTCGTCGATCACGAAGGCATCCACCTGGGCCAGCCGGCCTTCGATCATGAGCTGCATGAAGGCCTCATCCCAAGCCGGGTTGAGGGGCGTCAGGGGGCATTCGGGGGTGCCAAAGATCTTGCCGGTGGCGATGGTGCGGGCCTGGCGGGCAGCGCGGAATTCGGGCGTCGGATTACGCCCGGCGATCA
>JAJTBM010000508.1 GCA_021286885.1 Rhodocyclales bacterium | reverse complement strand
GCAGCCCCCCGGGAAGCCGCTTCAAAGCCCAGTGCGCCACTGCCGGCGAACAGATCCAGACAATCCCACCCGTCCAACTCCTGGCCCAGCCAGTTGAACAGGGTTTCCCGCACCCGGGCAGGGGTGGGGCGCAAGCCCTTCACTGCGCTCACATCCACCTGACGGGAGCGCCATTCGCCCCCGATGATGCGCACCCGGCTCATGGAGCCGTCCCCCGGGCCGCGCCCTTGTCCCCATCACCACCCACCACCACCGTCACCAGATGCTGGCGCTGCACATGGCGCCGGAAGGCTTCGCGGATCTGGGTGGGGGTTACGGCCTTCACCTTGTCTTGATAGGTATCCAGGTAATCCAGGGGCAGACCGAAGTTACCGATCACTGCCACCTGCTCCAGCATCTTGCGGTTGGAATCCAGGCGCAGGGCAAAGCCGTTCACCAGATTATCCTTGGCGGCCTGGACTTCAGCTGCCGTCGGACCCTGGGCGAGGAAGTCATCCAGCACCCGGTTCACCACCTTGAGCGCATCATCCACCTGGCTGCCCTTGGTCTGGAGCCCGATCTGGAAGCTGCCCACGTCCCGCTGGGGCATCACGTAGCTATAGACACTATAGGCGTAGCCCCGCTTGTCGCGCACTTCCTTGGTCAGACGCGACACGAAGCCACCGCCGCCCAGCACGTAGTTCCCCACCAGCAGCGGGAAGAAATCCGGATCACCGCGCCGGATGGCGGGCATTCCCAGGGCAATGTGGGCCTGGGCTGCGGGGTGCGGCAGACGAATCTGCTGCTGATCCGGCAAGACCTGGTTGTGGGTTACGGGGGCGGGCTCGCCAGCGGGCAAACCTTCGGTGAGGCGCAAGGCCAGGGCTTCCGCATCGGCCCGACTGAGATCACCCACAATGCTCACACTCGCCCGGCGGGCGGTGTAATTGGCCCGGTAAAAGGCCTGCACCTCATCGCGGGTGATGCTTTCCAGGGTTTCAACAGTGGGCACCCGACCATACGGGTGGCTGGGGTAGATGGCCTGGTTAAAGCTGCGGCTCAGCAGGGTGGCTGGTTGGGTCAGGGCCTCCTTGAGACCAGACACCAGCTGGGCCCGGTTGCGCTCGAACAGGGTCGGTTCAAAATTCGGCTTCTGGATCAGGGTTGCCAGCAGGGCCACTGCGGCATCCCGCTCGGCCGGGTTGCTAAGGGTACGCAGGTTCAGGCTGGCCCGATCCATGTCCACCCCACCGCCCAACTGGACGCCCAGATCGGCGACCCGGTCGGAAATGGCCTGTTCACTTAAACCCCCGGCACCGGCGCCGAGCAGGCCGTGGGTCAGCCCGGCGATACCGGCCTTGCCGGCGGGCGCCTCCATGCCGGCGGCGCGGAAGTCCACCTGCACATCCACAATCGGCAGCGCATGGGTTTCAACAAAATACACGGGCGTCCCTTGAGGGGTCGTCCAGTGCTGGATTTTCAGGGAAGCCTGGGCCACGGCGCTGGTGAGCACCAGGGCCAGCGCAGCCGCCAGTTGCGGCAAACGAGCATTCATCTATCAACCTCGCGGAAAAATCGGCAGATCAGCAGGGCGGGCCTGGAGCCTAGTGGCGATGGGGCTGGGCCGGGCGCGCTTGCGCCTTCGGGTCCAGCGGCTGGGGATCGAGCTGCACCACGCTCAGGCTGTCATCCTGCAAAAACTTGGCAGCCACGGCCTGGACCTGGGCTGGTGTCACCTGGCGCAGGCGCTCCAGCATGTAATCATCGTCCTTCCAGGAAAGCCCCACGTTGTCGTCCATGCCCAGCTCCATGGCCTGCCCCATCAGGGAGTCGCGCTTGTATACCTGGGCCGCCACGATCTGCACCTTCACCCGGCGCAGTTCGTCTTCAGACACGCCTTCAGCCTTAAGGCGCTGCAACTCGCTGCGGATCGCGGCTTCCAGATCGGCCATGCTCTTGCCCGGGGCTGGGGTGCCATCAATGGCGAACAGGGCTTCGCCCCGGTTGGTGTCGTCGTAAGACACATCCAGCTCCTGGGCCACCTGGAGTTCGCGCACCAGACGGGCCTTCAGCCGGGCGCCATCGTAGCCGCCCAGCACCCCGGCGAGCACCGACAAGGCATACACCTCGTCATCCTTGCGCGGATCGCGCAGCACCGGCGCACGCCAGGCCATGGCCAGATAGGGCAGTTCGGCGGGGGCTTTCACCACACTGCGCCGGATGCCATTCTGGGGCGGCTCAACGAGGGGCTTACGGGCGGGCAGCGCGTGGGGTTTTACCGCG
>JAJTBM010000507.1 GCA_021286885.1 Rhodocyclales bacterium | reverse complement strand
GATGGGCCGCACGGATGAAGGACTCGGAGCAGCAGGTGCACTCCAGCCCGTGCAGCCAGATCACGGGGGTACGCGGCTTGGTTTCCAGCGCGTGGGCGATCTTGGGCACAAAGGCGCTGCCCAGGCCCAAGGATGTGGCCGTCAGGCTGCAAAATTTCATGAAGCTGCGCCGGGTGATCCCCTGGCGCCGCAGCACGTCGTAAAAGGTTTCAGTCATGGAATCCACCCCCTCTTCTGGAGCATCTCGCCCGGATGTGTTCTGATCCGCAGACTCAGGCAGGGCCCGCCCGAAGCTGCGTTGTGACCGGGAGGAATAACAAGAAGCGTGCCCAATCTGTAAAACTGGCAAAATTTCCTTGCCAGCCAAGGCGTTGCGGGGCATTCCGGGGGGAGCGCCAAGCGCGGCATCCCCTGCGGGCCGCCCGACTGGTAGCGCGCCATCCAGTTGCCTGGAAAGTTCTTGACCAAAATCATTCCACTACTGCAAACCTGCTAACCCAACCATGCGCCCACTTCGCATCCAGCCCGTAGACTTCACCCAGACCCAGGACACCACCGACTTCCTGTTTTTACTGGATCACTACATGCAGGGCCCCACTGGCAACGGCCAGCCCCTGTCCCCCGCGCTGGCCGAACGGCTGCGCCACGAACTCCCGCGCCGCCCGACGGTACTGAGCTTTCTCGCCTACCAGAACGACGCCCACGGCTCCGCCCGCCCGGTGGGGCTCATCAACTGTGTGGAAGGGTTTTCGACCTTCACCGGCCAGCCGCTCCTGAATGTGCACGACATCGTGGTGCTGGAAAGCTGCCGGCGGCAGGGCATTGCGGGCGCCCTGCTCGCCCATGTGGAAAGCGTGGCCCGGGATCGGGGCTGCTGCAAGCTGACCCTGGAAGTGCTCGAAGGCAACCAGGGCGCCCGCCAGGCCTACGAAAATTTCGGCTTCGCGGCCTATCAACTGGACCCGACCATGGGCCGGGCGCTGTTCATGGAAAAAAAGCTCTGAGGCAAGCCCCACTCAGGCCCCGCTCAGGCCACCTCGGGGGGCAGCCACTGCATCTCGTGGGGCAGCAGCCCCACGGTGCTCACTGCGGTGGTTTCCACGCAGTTCCACCACATGGTGACCCAGGCCCGCCCCTCTTCGTCCACCTTCTCCACCTCGGAACTGGCGCCCACCATGAAGAGAATCATGTCCAGCTCGTCCTCATCCATATCCGGATCGGGGGATACGGCCAGGATCTTCACAAAATCACCGGCCACCACCGGGTGACCGAACTTGTCTGTTGTTGCCGGCTTGACCCGTGCGTCCATGTTTGAGCTCCTGTGCAGTCTGAAGGGGATATACACAGCCCCATAGCAAGCTTCGCTCCAGCGCCCCCCGCCCCGCCCCAGGCCAGAATCAAGCGACATCCAGCCCCACCACGCCCCCGCTTGTCACAAACCCGACAGCACAAAGGCCACACGCCCCCCGACGCGGCACGACAAAAGCCCGGCTTTCCGGGGTTTTCCGGCCCCCCGGGGCTGGCACTGTATCTGCTCAGTCTCCGGGTACAACAAGACCCACCCGGAGAGCCCCCATGGAAAGACCCCAACTCATCAGCCGGGACGCCGCCCTGCGCGTCGCCCTCGCCGCCCGGGCCATGCCCAACATCACCCTCCCCCGCCTGATCGAAGTGCTGCAGGAATGCCTGGGGGAAGAGATCGACACCGACACCCTGCGCAACATCACCGTCACCAACCTCAAGACCGGCCTTGGCAGCCTGGACGGAGAAGAAGACGGCGAAGACATCGGGATCGGGCTGGAATCCATGAAGCTGGCGGTGCGCATCCTGTGGGGCGACGCCGACGACACCGAAGCCGTCCCGCCCCTGGACGCCTACACCGAGGGCGACATGCCCGGCTCGGTACGGGTCGCCATCGCCTCCGACTTCGGCCTCAACCTGAACGGCCACTTCGGCTCCTGCCTGCGTTTTCTGGTGTTCCAGGTCTCGCCGGACGAACACCGGCTGATCGACGTGCGCTCCACCGCCGAAGCCGACTTCGCCCCCGACAAAAACCTGTTCCGCGCCCAACTCATCGGCGACTGTCACGTGGCCTATGTGGTTTCGGTGGGCGGCCCGGCGGCGGCCAAGATCATCCGGGCCGACATCTACCCCATCAAGGTGCCCGAAGGAGGCAGCGCCGACGAGGTGATCGCCAAATTCCAGCAGGCCATGCGCCACTCGCCCCCGCCCTGGCTGCTCAAGATCCTGGGCGTCGCCGCCGAGAACCGCCTGCGC
>JAJTBM010000031.1 GCA_021286885.1 Rhodocyclales bacterium | reverse complement strand
GTGCCGGACTGGCCTACGGTTTGGTACCCCTGCCGCAGGCAAAAGACGCGCTTGAACGAGGCGTATTGTGCGCGCTGGCCCCAGGCGAGCCGATCAGTGTGCCGCTGTTCTGGCACCACTGGAGCCGCCAGACGGGCCCCGCCCGCGTGCTGGCCGATGCGGTGGCGCTGTTTGCAGGCAAGCTCACCGACCGATGAATAAGCCGTTGTGGGGTTTGGGGTAAGGCTGCCGGCAGGGTGCTGATCCTCCAGCAGCCTGCGTGCCTCGGGTGTGCTTCAGGCGTGGTGCTGGCCCAGGGCCCGGCATAGGGCGTGCAGGTCGCTAAAGCACGGGGCGGGGCTTGGGGTGGCGGGGGGCAGATGGGCCAGATCGGGGCGGCGCAGCCAGGCGGCTTGCATGCCGGCACCCAGGGCACCGTGCACATCCAAGTGTAGATCATCGCCCACGTGCAGCACTTGGGCCGGGGCGATGCCGGCTTGGGCGGCGGCGGTGTGGAAGATGCGCGGGTCGGGTTTGGCGTAGCCGGTGGTTTGGGCTTGAAATACGTGCTGGAACACATGCCCCAGCCCGGCTGCGTGCACGCAGGCGTTGCCGTTGGTGATGGCGATGAGCGGGTAGCGCTCGGCCAGCCAGCCAAGGGCGGGCAAAACGTCTGGGTAGAGATCCACCCGCTGGCGTTCGGCCAAGAAAATGGGATAGACCACATCCACCAGGGCGGGGCTGGCCCCGGCGGCTTGGAGAATGGCGGCTATCGAAGCGCAGCGCAGCCCGCTCATGTCGTGGGCCAATTCGGGCTGGCTTTCCAGCACCCGGGCGCGGAATTCGCGCAGGACGGCGGGGGTGTGCAGAAAGCTGCGGCAGCCGGGCACGTGGGCGTGCAGCCAGTCGAACAGCACCCGCTCGGCCCGGGCGACTGCCGGGCCAAAGGGCCAGAGGGTGTCGTCCAGGTCAAAAGAAATCAGGGCGATGGGGGCAAACATGGGTTCCGGGGGCGCAGGCCAGCAGGGCAGGGAGGGGGATTATCCCGTGGCTCTGCCCCGGGAGCCAGCTGGGCATGCTGGCTTATGGCTGGGCGTAATAAGCAATCAAGTTTTTCTTGGTTCGTATGGGGGCGGGGTGTCCCTAGACTGCGTCTGAATCCTCAACGAATTCAGGAAGTCCCGGAGATATCACCATGCTGTCCCAATTGCCCCAATCCCGCCTCGTTCGCCGCTCCCTGCTGTCCCTGGCCCTGGTGCTGGGCATCTCTGGCCTTGCCCATGCAGATGTGAGCCTGCTCAATGTATCTTACGACCCGACCCGGGAGCTGTATCAGGATTACAACGCCGCCTTCGCCAAGTACTGGAAGGCCAAGGCCAATGAGAAGGTGACCATCAAGGCTTCCCACGGGGGCTCTGGCAAGCAGGCTCGCTCGGTGATCGACGGTCTGGAAGCCGATGTGGTGACGCTGGCGCTGGCCGCCGACATCGACGCCCTCTACGACCACGGCAAGCTGGTGCGCCAGGATTGGCAAAAGCAGCTGCCCCATAACGCCTCGCCCTACACCTCCACCATCGTGTTCCTGGTGCGCAAGGGCAACCCCAAGAAGCTGAAGGACTGGCCGGATCTGGTGAAGCCCGGGGTGGAGGTGATCACCCCCAATCCCAAGACTTCTGGCGGTGCCCGCTGGAACTACCTTGCCGCCTGGGGTTACGCCCTCAAGCTGCCCGGTGGCAATGAGGCCGGCGCCAAGGATTTCGTGAAGAAGCTCTACGGCAACGTGAAGGTGCTGGACTCCGGCGCCCGGGGCGCGACCACCACCTTCGTGGAGCGCGGTATTGGTGACGTGCTGATCGCCTGGGAAAACGAAGCCTATCTGGCCGTCAAGGAGCTGGGCCCGGACAAGTTCGATATCGTGACCCCGTCGGTCTCCATCCTGGCCGAGCCGCCCGTCGCCGTGGTCGACAAGGTGGTGGACAAGCGCGGCACCCGCAAGGTGGCTGAAGAGTACGTGAAGTACCTGTACTCCCCCGAAGGCCAGGAAATCGCCGGCAAGAACTACTACCGCCCGGTGGATGCCAAGATCGCTGCCAAGTACGCCAAGCAGTTCGCGCCGGTCAAATTGTTCACCATCGACGACGTGTTCGGCGGCTGGACCAAGGCCCAGAAAATCCACTTTGCTGATGGCGGCGTGTTCGATCAAATCAGCGCTAAGTAAGGGGGCTGAACTGCGTTGGGGCGTCCGGCAGGATGGACGCCTCTGCCGGGCGCGGTCTTACCGCATGACCGCTTGCGCTTTATCTCTTTACCTTTATCCCTATCTATCCCTATCCCTATCCCTTTATTCCTGCTTCCCCTGCATCAAGTTTGCGCCACCGCTCCCGGTGGCGTTTTTTCGTGGCAGGGCGCGTGTCCACAAGGAGTCCAGGCGATGCACGCAAATACCCTGATCGTTCCCGGGCTGGGCAATAGCGGCCCGGCCCACTGGCAGACCTGGCTGGAAGGGCAGTTGCCCGAGGCCCGCCGGGTGCGCCATATCGACTGGAGCGCCCCGACGCTGGCCCGCTGGGCCCATGAACTGCGCCGCGAGATTGACCACATGGGCGGGCGGGTCTGGCTGGTGGCCCACAGCTTCGGGTGTCTGGCCTCGGTGGTGGCAGCCGCCGATCGCCCTGACCGGGTGGCGGGCCTCCTGCTGGTGGCACCCCCCGACCCGACCCGCTTTGATGCGGTGGGCCTGCGTCCGGCTTCGGCCTGGGGCCAGCCGGGCGGGCTGGATGGGCTGATCCCGGCCACCCCGTTTGGGGTGCCCAGCCTGCTGGTGGCGAGCCGGAGTGATCCGTGGGCCAGCTTTGCCTGTAGCGAGGCTTGGGCCCGGGCATGGGGAAGCCAGCTGGTGGATCTGGGGGATGCAGGCCACATCAACGTGGATTCAGGCCACGGCCCCTGGCCGGAAGGGCTTGCGCTGCTGGAGCGGTTTCGCCAGGGTCAAGCGGTAGGGGGTGAGGCGGGCGCTGCGCTCCCGGCCCGGACGGCCCACCGGGGGCGTGGCGGCGTGCTCGCCCGCCTGCGTCACCAGACCCGCAGCCTGGCCCGGGGCAGGGCATAGCTCAGCGATGCACCGCCACACAGCGCCCCACGCTGATCCCCAGCAGCACCGCTGCCAGTAGCTCGCTTGGGCCTGGCCAGCGGGCTTCCCAGATGAAGCAGTAGATCAGCGCAAACAGGGTCTCGAACAGGATCATCTGGCCCGAAAGGGTGAGGGGCAGCAGCCGGCTCATCCGGTTCCACAGGGCATTGCAGACCAGCGATGCGAACACCGCATTCCAGCCGCAGCCCAGCGCAAAGCGCAGCCAGGCGCCCACCTCCCGGCTCTGCCCGTCGAGGGCGAGGGGGAGCAGCAACAGCGCCTCCAGCCCGGTCACAAAACCCAGCAGCAGACTCCATTCGCTATCGCTGAATTGCTTGAAGCGCGCCAGCCAGCCGCTGTTGGCCACCGCGTAGGCGCTCCACGACACCAGCGCGCCCAGGGCGCCCAGCAGGCCCAGCCATTGATCCGCGCCAAAGGCCAGATCCTGGCCGAACAGGGCCGGTGCGGTGGTGCATAAAATGCCCAGGCAGCCCAGCACCAGGGCGGGTGCCAGGCGGCTCAGGGGAAGGTTGCGTTCTTTCAGGTAGCCCGCCACCGAGATGCTGACCGGCGTCAGCCCCACGATCAGCGCCGTCATGGCCGCCCCGACCCGGGTCACGGCGGTGGTGAGCAGGGTGTAAAACAGAATATTGCCCAGCAGGCTCAGCCAACCCAGCACCAGCCAGACCTGGGGCGTGGTCTTGGGCAGGATGCGGCGCCGGCGCGGCAGCAGCCAGATCAACGATACCAGCCCGTACAGCAGATAACGCCCCACCGAGATCTGGAGCGGGGAAAACTCCGGCACCAGCAGGGGCACCATGACCACCGACCCCCAAATGGCGGTGGCCGCGAGGCCGAGCAGAAAGCCCTTGCGGGTATTGGCAGACATGAAGGCTGGGCCGAGGCCTGGAACGAAAGGGCCGGATTGTACGGCCCGGGCCCCATTGCCCAGGGAACCGCTGGGCCGTGGGATGCCGGGCCCGGCAGTCCACTTGCGGCAGGTAGCTTTGGGGGGGGGCGGGTTCAGCCGTGGCTGATGGTCAGGGCGTGGCCGCTGCGGCAGTGCAGGGCCAGCCGGCCCGCGCAGGGGCCCGGCTCGGGGGACCACAGGGCACGGGCATCGCCCAGACTGCGGGCGATTTCATAGCCCCGCTGCTTGAGCCAGGCGGGGTCCAGGTGCTGGGCCACAACACGGGGCTGGGCAGTTTCGGGAGACTGGATTTCGAGGCGGAAGACAGTCATGGCGCGACTCCGTAAGGCTTTGAAAAGCTGGGAATGAATGGCGCTGACTGTAGCAGGCCCATCGGGCTGGCCCTGGCGGGCTAGGAAACCTGGAGCGTGCCGGCAAAGCACAGGGCTTCCAGGTGGGCCCGGTTGATCTGGTCGGCGGTGAGATGCAATTCGGCTGCGGCTTCCTGGAGTCCGAGCTTGGATTGGGCTTCCAGCGCCCCCGCCAGTTGCAGGAAAGGGGTATAGATGCCGTTCTGGCCGAGCAGGGTTTCGTGTACGGGCCCGGGCAGTTGCATCCGGGAGAGGGCCTTGGGCATGTCGGTGCCCAGCAGCAGATCCAGCAGCGAGAAGGCGCCGGTGATGAACAGATTGTCCAGTTCGTCAGCGGGGAAGAAGCTGGCGGCGATGTTCTCCATGAAGCGTCCGCGCACGATGGAGGTTTGCATCAGGGCTGCGGCGCTGCTGTCCCGGGAGGCCGACACCAGCAGCATCGAAAGCCATTTCCAGAGTTTGTCGTAGCCCAGAATGGTGAGGGCGTGACGGAAAGATTGAATCTCGCAGCGCAGCCCGAAGCAGGCACCGTTGATGTAGCGCAGCAGCTTGTAGGAGAGGGCCACATCCTGTGTGAGCAGGGCCTCGATCTCGCGGAGCTCGGCGGTGTTGCGGATCAGGTTGAGTACCTGGATGATCTGGTGCTGGGAAGGGGCGAGGGTGCTCGCCAGGGGCAGCCCGTCCAGGAAGAACCAGCCGCTGGCGCCGGTGTAGCCCTTTTCTATGGCGGCATCAAATGCTTGCAGATCCGGCAAGCCCCAGGCCAGGGTCAGGCCGGGCGGATCCAGGGGCAGGGGATCGTGGCGTGCATCCACCAGCACGAAACGCCAGGCGCGCTCCGGCGGCAGGGCCTGGCCTTGATACCAGCTCAGATTGAACTGGAAGTTCTGGCCGGCGAGTTCGGGCAACAGCGCCTGCACTTCCGGGTAGCCCAGGGCTGCGGTCGGAATCTCCAGCATGGTGTTGGCCGGCACCAGCCATTCCAGCAAGGCCCGGGCTGGGAGGAGGTGGTGCAGGCTCACCGACACCATGTGCTGCTCAGGCCATACATCGGCGAGTCCATCCAGGCTGGACACCGCCTGTTCCACGCTATCCGCATGCACGATCAGCCGGTTGGCGGTGATGCGCCGGTGCTGGTTGATGACGGGTTCGCGGGTAATCAGGGCGGTGTGGCTCATGGGGGCTCGCGTCGGGCTGGGCGTGGAGACTCAGGTGGGCTGGCTGTCGGCCGAGAAGCTGAAGGCATCCGAATAGAAGGCCTCTTGCGGCAGGGCGCAGTGCTGGACCAGGGCGTTCCGGGCGTTGTCGATCATGGCCGGGGAGCCGCAGGCATACACTTCGTGGCCAGACAGGTCGGGCAGGTCGGCCATCAGGGCTTCGTGGGCGTAGCCGGTGCGGCCTTCCCAGGCGTCTTCCGGCGACGCATCGGAGAGCACCGGCACGAAGCGGAAGCCGGGCAGGCGGGCCTCCCAGGCGCGGGCCTCTTCGAGCTGGTAGAGCCCGGCCCGGTTGCGGCTGCCCCAGTAAAACGTCATGGGGCGGGTGTTGCCGGTGGCAATGGCTTCTTCCACGATGCTCTTGATGGGCGCAAAGCCCGTGCCCCCGGCCAGCAGCACAATCGGCTTGCGGGAGTCTTCGTTCAGCCGGAAGCTGCCCAGGGGGCCTTCGAAGCGCAGGATGTCCTTTTCCTTGAGCTTCTCGAACACATGGGTGGTGAACATCCCGCCCGGCACCTGCCGGATGTGGAGTTCGAGCAGATCAGGCTGGCTGGGCGGGTTGGCAATCGAGAAGCTGCGGCGCTTCCCATCGGCCAGCAGGAAGTCGATGTACTGGCCAGCGACGAACTGGAATTTCTCGCTGGCGGGCAGCTTGAGCAGCATTTCCATCACATCGCCCTTTTTCACCAGCTTTTGCACCCGGCAGGGCAGTTTTTTGACCGGGATGTCGCCGGCGCGGCTCACCTGGCGCACTTCGACGCTCAGGTCGGAGGTGGCCTGGGCGCAGCACAGCAGGGTCTGGCCGGCGGCCTGGTCGGCCGCGCTCAGGGCCGATTCGGAGTGGCGACCCAGGCTCACGCTGCCGGACAACACCGGCGCCTTGCAGACGCCGCAAGCGCCATCTTTGCAGCTGTAGGGAATCAGCAGGCCTGCCCGGGTGGCAGCCTCCAGGATGGTTTCGTCGGGGGTGGCGGCAAACTGTTGGCCGCCGGGTTGCAGAGTGACCTGGAACGACATGATGAGGGCCGTGAGATAATCGAAGAATGAAACGTCAAAAAAAGCAGTTGCTGAAGCAGTCGAAGCAATCGGTCTTGATCGTCGGAAGCGGTGATGTGGCCCGGCGTATCATTCCGTGGCTGGCCCAGCGCTTCCGGGTGCGGGCCGTGGTGCGTAATCCTGAAGAACGGGCAGCCCTGCGGGCCCTGGGGGCATGCCCCGTGGTGGCCGACCTGGATCGCCCGGAAAGCCTGCGCCGCTTGGCTGGGCTTGCGGATGGCATCATTCATTGTGCGCCACCTCCCAACGCGGGAGAAGGGGATCCGCGTACCCGCCGGCTGCTGGCAGCCCTTGCTCTGCGGGGGAGTCTACCACGCAGCATCGTGTACATAAGCACCACCGGGATCTACGGAGATTGTGGCGGCGCGTGGCTGGACGAGACAGCCCCGCCCCGCCCGGCCACCGCCCGGGCCCGCCGCCGGGTGGCCGCCGAGGCCATGCTGCGCGCATTTGGCCAGCGCACCGGCTGCCAGGTGAGCCTCCTGCGGGCGCCCGGCATCTACGACGGGGCCGAACGCCTGCCCCTGGCTCGCCTGGAGCGGGGCGACCCGGTGTTGTTGGCCGAGGACGACGTTTACACCAATCACATCCATGCCGATGATCTGGCCTGGCTGCTGGCCTTGGCCTGGTTCCGGGGCGCGCCCGGGCGGGCCTACAACGCCACCGACGATAGCGCCCTCAAGATGGGGGATTACTTTGATCTGGTGGCCGACCATTTTGGCCTGCCGCGCCCGCCGCGCCTGGCCCGCGCCGCGCTGGCCACCCGGCTCAATCCAATCACCTTGTCTTTCATGGCCGAATCCCGCCGTCTGCACAATCGGCGCATCTGCTACGAACTGGGCGCCCGCCTGCGTTATCCGACGGTGGGCGCCACCCTGGCGGCGCTCGCCTGATCTGCCCAGGATCATCCAGACTGCCCATCTTCCTGAATTCTTTCTGAATCTTACGGAGTTTGCCCACCTATGCTGATCATCAAGGCCCTGCACATCATCTTTGTGACAAGCTGGTTCGCCGGCCTGTTTTACCTGCCCCGGCTGTTCGTGAATCACGCCATGGCCACCGACGCGGCCACCCTGGAGCGCCTCACGCTGATGGAGCACAAGCTCTACCGTTTCATGACGCCCCTGGGCATCATTGCGGTTTCCCTGGGCATGTGGCTGTGGATGGGCTACGGTTTCAGCGGTGGCTGGCTCCATGCCAAGACCACGCTGGTGACTTTTCTGATTGGCTATCACCTCTACTGTGGCCGGCTGGTGCGCGAATTTGCCGCCGGGCGCAACACCCGCAGCCATGTCTGGTACCGTTTCTTCAATGAAGTGCCGGTGCTGGTGCTGTTCGCGGTGGTCTTCCTGGTGGTGCTCAAGCCCTTCTGAGCGGGCGCGGGGGTGTGCCCCCTGCGCTTGCCGGACGGGATGTGTCGTACGAATGTTTTTCTGATTTCTTACTGTGGGTTTCTGTCTTGAACTTCTTTTCTCCTTGTCCTCGCGGCCTTGAGCCGCTGCTGGCCTCCGAACTCGCTGCCCTGGGGGCCGAAGCCCCCAAGGTGGTGCCGGGCGGGGTGCTGTTTTCTGGTGACTGGGCGGTCTGCTACCGGGCCAACCTGGAAAGCCGGATCGCCACCCGGGTGCTGTGGCAGATCAGCGCGGGCCGCTATCGCAGCGAAGAGGACATCTACCGGATCGCCTACGCCCCCACCTGGGCCCGGTGGTTTACCGCCGATCAGACCATGCGCGTGTTCGTCACTGCGCAAAAATCTCCCCTGCGCAGCCTGGAGTTTGTGACCCTGCGCATCAAGGACGCCGTGTGCGACCACTTCCGCACCGTGGCGGGCAAGCGCCCCAGCATCGACACCCAGAGCCCGGACATCCGGATCCACGCCTTCCTGAACCAAGATACCGTCACCCTGTATCTGGATACCTCGGGCGACCCCCTGTACCGGCGTGGCTTCAAACCGGCGGCGGTTGAGGCGCCCCTCAAGGAGAATCTGGCGGCAGGTATTCTGATGCTCACCGGCTGGGATCCGGCCACCGAGCCCCTGTGCGACCCCATGTGCGGCAGCGGCACCTTCCTGATCGAAGCCGCCCAGATGGCCTTGGATGTGGCCCCCGGCCTGGGCCGTCATTTTGCCTTCGAGCGCCTGCGCAACTTCGAGCGGGAAACCTGGGCGCCCATTCGCCGGGCCGCCGAAGAGCGACGCCAGCCGCCGCGTCCGCTCCCCATCTACGGGGCCGACATCCTCGAATCCCAGCAGCGCAAGGCCTTCGTGAACCTGCGCAGCGCCGGGCTGGAGGAGTGCGTGGAGGTGCTGCGCGCCGATCTGCTGGATCTGGACGCGCCTGCCGATTACGGCGTGCTGGTGGCCAATCCGCCCTACGGCGTGCGCCTGTCAGACACTTCCGAGCTGCAGGCCTTCTATCCCAAGCTGGGCGATGCCCTCAAGAACCACTGGGCGGGCTGGAATTGCTACTTCTTCAGCGGCGACCCGGGGCTGCCCAAGGGCGTGCGCCTCAAGGCCAGCAAGCGCACGCCCCTGTTCAATGGCGCGCTGGAATGCCGCCTGTACGAGTACTGCATGGTGTCCGGTTCGGCCCGCAAGCCCAAGCCGGGCGAGCTGGATGATTGAGCGGGTGTCCGACGTGCGATCTGAAGCGCTACCGGGGGCACCCCGATAGTTCAGCAGCGTAAGGTGTAAACGTCATGAGGGCCGGTCTGACCGGCCCTCATGACGTTTACTGCAGGATCAGCCCATCAAACGATGTCGAGGCTGGTGGGGCCGCTGCCGCCCACGTCCTTGTCGGCTCGCTGGCTCTTGAGCTTGATCTGGAGTCGCAGATCGTTCATGGAGTCGGCATTGCGCAGGGCGTCTTCGTAGGTGATCTTGCCTTCCTCGTAGAGGTTGAACAGGCTCTGGTCGAAGGTCTGCATGCCCAGTTCGCCGGAGCGCTTCATCACTTCCTTGATGCCCGGAATATCGCCCCGGAAGATCAGATCCGAGACCAGCGGCGAGTTGAGCAGCACTTCCACCGAAGGCACCCGGCCCTTGCGGTCGCACATGGGGATCAGACGCTGGGAAATCAGCGCCCGCAGGTTGAGCGACAAATCCATCAGCAGCTGCTGGCGCCGTTCTTCGGGGAAGAAGTTGATGATCCGGTCGATGGCCTGGTTGGCGTTGTTGGCGTGCAGGGTGGCCAGGCACAAGTGGCCGGTTTCGGCGAAGGCGATGGCGTAGTCCATGGTTTCCCGGTCGCGGATTTCGCCCATCAGGATTACGTCCGGCGCCTGGCGCAGGGTGTTCTTAAGGGCCGGCTCCCAGGACTCGGTATCGATCCCCACCTCACGTTGGGTCACGATGCAGTTCTTGTGGGGGTGGATGAATTCCACTGGGTCTTCCACGGTGATGATGTGGCCGTAGCTCTTTTCGTTCCGGTAATCCACCATCGCCGCCAGCGAAGTGGTCTTGCCGGTGCCGGTGCCGCCCACGAACACCACCAGCCCGCGCTTGGACATCACCACGTCCTTGAGCACCTGGGGCAGGCCCAGGTCGTCGATGCGCGGGATCTTTTGCGGGATGGTCCGCAGCACCATCCCCACCTGACCCTGCTGAACAAAAGCGTTGGCCCGGAAGCGGCCAATGCCCTGGGGCGAAATGGCGAAGTTGCATTCCTTGGTGGCTTCAAACTCCGAAGCCTGCCGGTCGTTCATGATCACCCGGGCCAGTTCGGCGGTATGGGTGTGGGTCAGAACCTGGTTGGACTGGGGGACGATCTTGCCGTCGATCTTGATGGCGGGGGGGAAATTGGCCGTGATGAAAAGATCCGAGCCGTTCTTCTGCAGCATCAGCCGCAGCAGATCGTGCATGAACTTGAGAGCCTGATCGCGTTCCATTAGTGCTTCCTGTTGCCGGCGCAGTCCGGTCGGTTGTTATATATCTGCCGGGATTATCGCGAAGAATTCTCAGTTCAGTGGAATTTACTTTTGGGTTTATGGCATAAATTCCACTGAAACTGTCGTTTTTCACTCAAACCGGGAAACTGTCCTTGTTCTGGGCCTTGATCCGGGCCTCGGCGCTGGCCACCACGTTGCGGCGCACCAAGTCGGCCAGGCATTGGTCGAGGGTCTGCATCCCCATGTTCTGGCCGGTCTGGATGGCGGAATACATCTGGGCCACCTTGTTTTCCCGGATCAGGTTACGGATGGCGGGAGTGCCGATCATGATCTCGTGGGCGGCCACCCGACCCAGACCGTCCTTGGTCTTGAGCAAGGTTTGGGAGATCACCGCCCGCAGGGATTCGGACATCATGGTGCGCACCATGTCCTTTTCGGCGGCGGGGAACACATCGACGATACGGTCGATGGTCTTGGCGGCGGTGGAGGTGTGCAGGGTGCCGAACACCAAGTGGCCGGTTTCGGCGGCGGAGAGCGCCAGCCGGATGGTTTCCAGGTCACGCATTTCGCCCACCAGGATCACGTCCGGGTCTTCCCGCAGGGCTGAGCGCAAGGCGTTGTCGAAGGATTTGGTGTCGCGCCCGATTTCCCGCTGGTTGATCAGGCAGCGCTTGGATTCATGCACGAATTCGATGGGGTCTTCGATGGTCAGGATGTGGCCGTACTCGTTTTCATTCACGTAATCCACCATCGCCGCCAGGGTGGTGGATTTGCCCGAGCCGGTGGGGCCGGTCACCAGCACGATGCCCCGGGGTTGGGAGGCGATATCTTTGAAGATCTTGGGACAGTTGAGTTCTTCGAGGGACAGCACCTTGGTCGGAATCACCCGGAACACCGCCCCAGCACCCCGGTTCTGGTTGAAGGCATTCACCCGGAAGCGGGCCAGGTTGGGGATTTCAAACGAGAAGTCCGCCTCCATGTGTTCTTCGTACTGCTTGCGCTGGGAGTCATTCATGATGTCGTAGACCATCCCGTGCACATCCTTGTGCACCAGCGCGGGCAGATTGATGCGGCGCACGTCCCCGTGGACCCGGATCATCGGCGGCAGGCCGGCGGAAATGTGCAAGTCGGAGGCCTTGTTCTTGACGGTGAAGGCAAGCAGTTCGGTGATGTCCATCGGTCGGGCTCGTGTGGCGCAGGAAGTTGAAGATCTAAACGGCGTACGGATCAGGCACAGCATGGGCCAAAGGGTGTGTCGCGGCGATGTCGCGGCGATAGCGCGGTGAAAAGTCCGGCCCAGGGGCAATGCTATACTCAAAACCCGTCATCAGCCCAGTTACAGCTCTTGAAAGATTATAAGCTAGGCATATCGGCCAGGATTAATGATGTGGTCATGCGCATCGAGGCGGCAGCCCGTGCTGCGGGCCGTGATCCGTCCCAGGTGCGTCTGCTGGCGGTCAGCAAGACCTGGCCCGCCGAAAGCGTGGAGGCCGCCGCCCAGGCCGGGCAGCAGGCCTTTGGCGAAAACTATGTGCAAGAAGGTGTGGCAAAGGTCGAAGCCCTGGCCGCGCTCCAGCTCGAATGGCACTTCATCGGCCCGCTCCAGAGCAACAAGAGCCGCCCGGTGGCCAACGCCTTCCAGTGGGTGCATTCCATCGACAGGCTCAAGATTGCCGAGCGTTTGTCGTCACAACGGGATATCCATCTTCCGGCGCTGAACGTGTGCATCCAGGTCAATGTGAGCGGCGAAGCCTCCAAGAGCGGCGTGGCCCCCGCAGAACTCCCTGCTCTGGCCCGGGCCGTGGCCGCGTTGCCGCGCCTGCGCCTGCGGGGGCTGATGGCCATTCCCGAGCCCACCGACGATGTGGCCCTGCAGCGGGAACGCTTCGCCACCCTGCGTCGTCTCAAGGAAAGCCTGGAGGCCGAAGGTTTTGCCCTCGACACGCTCTCGATGGGCATGTCCGACGATCTGGAAGCGGCCATTGCCGAAGGGGCCACCCTGGTGCGGGTGGGCACAGCGATTTTCGGCAGCCGCAGCTATCCAGCGCCCTGATGGGTGCTCCGGCGGCCCATCGGGCGTTTCATCCTTCAACCCGTCTGAACATTCAATCAACACAGTAAAGCTATCCCATGAAGATCACTTTCCTGGGCGGCGGCAACATGGCCGCAGCCCTTATCGGTGGCCTGTGCAAGCAGGGTTTTGATGCCAAGAACGTGCAGGTGGTGGAACTCTCCGCCGACAACCGGGCACGCCTCGAAACCACTTTCGGGGTGCGTGCCGCCGAATCCCTGGATGCCGCCGCCCTGGCCTGCGACGTGCTCGTGCTGGCGGTCAAGCCCCAGCAGATGAAGGCCGCCCTGGCGCCCCTGGCAGGCCAGCTGGCCGAGCAGGTGGTGGTGAGCATCGCCGCTGGTCTGCGTCTGGCCGATTTGTCCCGCTGGCTCGGGGGCTACACCCGGCTGGTGCGCGCCATGCCCAACACCCCGGCCTTGATTGGTGCCGGGATCACCGGCCTGTTTGCCGACGCCAGCGTGAGCGAGGCCGGGCGCCAGGCCGCCGATCAGGTGCTGTGCGCCGTGGGCAGCACCGTGTGGGTGCCCGAAGAAGGCCAGATCGATGCCGTCACCGCCGTTTCCGGTAGCGGCCCGGCCTATGTTTTCCACTTCATCGAGGCCCTTGAAGCGGCGGGCATCGCCCAAGGCTTTGACGCCGCCACCGCCCGCAAGCTGGCCATTGATACCATGCTGGGCGCCGCCCGCCTGGCCGCCAGCAGCGAAGAGTCCCCCGCCGTGCTGCGTGAGCGTGTCACCTCCAAGGGCGGCACCACCGAGGCGGCCCTCAAGTCTTTTGCGGCCGATGGTTTTGTGGCCATGGTCGGTCGTGCGGTGGATGCCGCTGCCGCCCGGGGTCGCGAGCTGGGCGAGCAGCTTGGCCGCGACTGATTTTCTGAGCATTTTGAGCGCAATCCCCCAAGGCCCTGAAGGAGCTGCCCCATGCTAGCAAGCCTGTTCCTCACCGTGATTGATGCCCTGGTCAGCCTGTTTACCGGCATGCTGCTGATGCGTTTTGTGATGCAGTGGCAGCGGGTGACTTTCCGCAATCCCCTGGGCCAGTTCGTGCTGGCCACCACCGATTGGCTGGTGGTGCCCGTGCGGCGTGTCATTCCGGGCCTGTTCGGGTTCGATATGGCCAGCCTGTTGCCCGCCTGGATTCTTCAGGCCCTGGTGGTCTTTCTGACCCTGATGGTGCGCGGTTCCCTGGGCCTCATGGACCCGCTGGGTCTGGTGCTGGTGGTGTGGGGTGTGGGCCTGCTGGGGGTCGCCAAAACCGTGCTGTATCTGGTGATGGGGGTGGTGCTCATGTCGGCGGTGTTCTCGTGGGTCAATCCCCACGCGCCCCTGGCCGGGGTGGTGAATGCGCTCTCCGAGCCTTTCCTGCGCCCCTTCCGGCGGGTGATTCCGCTGGTGGGCGGGGTGGATCTGAGCCCCATTGCTTTGTTGTTGCTGCTTCAGGTTTTGCTCAGCGCCGTAGCCATGGGGCGTTACGCCCTGGTGGGCATGGCCTGATGGGCTGGCTTACCCCGCAGGCGGATGGCAGTGTGATCCTCACCCTGCACATCCAGCCTGGCGCCAAAAAAACCGAGCTGGCCGGCCTCCACGGGGAGGCGCTCAAGATCCGTCTGGCCGCGCCGCCCGTAGACGGCAAGGCCAACGCCGCCCTGCTGGCCTTTCTGGCCAAGCAGGCCGGCCTGCCCAAAGCGGCGGTTGAACTGCTGTCGGGGGATACTTCCCGCAGCAAGCGGGTACGCCTTTCCGGGGCCGATGCGCAGAAGCTGGCAGCCTGGGCTTGATGGGCCCGCCGCAGGCTACATCCCCAGCGCAGGCTACATCCCCAGATATGCCGCCCGTACCGCTTCGTTGGCGATCAGCTCGGGGCCGCTGCCGGTGAGGGCGATGCGGCCGGTTTCGAGCACATAGCCCCGGTCGGCAATGGCCAGGGCGGCAAAGGCGTTCTGCTCGACCAGCAGGATGGTCATGCCCTCGGCCTTGAGGCGCTTGATCACCTGAAACACCTCTTCCACCAGCAGCGGGGCGAGGCCCATGGAGGGCTCGTCCAGCAGAAGCAGGCGGGGCCGGCCCATCAGGGCCCGGCCAATGGCCAGCATCTGCTGCTGGCCGCCCGAGAGGGTGCCCGCCGGGAGCTGGCGCTTTTCGGCCAGCACCGGAAACATCCCATACACCTTGTCCAGCCCTTCGGCCAGCCAGGCCTTGGGCTGGGGGTAGGCGCCCAGGCGCAGATTGTCTTCGATGGAGAGGGGGCCGAACACCTGGCGGCCCTCGGGGGATTGGCAGATGCCGCGCCGCATGCGCAGGTCGGCCCGCAGGGGGCCGATGTCTTCACCGTCGAACGTGATCTGCCCCCCGCTCATGGGCTGGACCCCCGAGAGGGTGCGCAGGAAGGTGGTCTTGCCGGCGCCGTTGGCCCCGACCAGGGCCACGGTTTCGCCGGTGTGGACGTCCAGATCCAGCCCTTTGAGGGCCTGGATGCGGCCATAGCAGCTTTGCAGGCCCCGGGTGGCCAGCAGCGGCTGTGCAGGCGTGGGTGTTGCGGGAGGCGTCGTGGGGGACGTCATGGGGGCCTCCTCGGCTCAGGCGTGGCC
>JAJTBM010000506.1 GCA_021286885.1 Rhodocyclales bacterium | reverse complement strand
TCGAAGGTAATGGCCACCGCGCCGGCGGCTTCGGGGCTCACGCGCTTGATGCGCAGGGTATGGAATCGGGGGGCATTCATGGAGTGCTCCGGGCGCGCCAGCCAGGCCGGCGCGGCTTAATAGGGCTTGAAATAATCGAAGGGCTCGCGGCAATCCAGGCACTGATACAGGGCCTTGCAGGCGGTGGAGCCAAAGCGGGAGGTTTCCCGGGTGTGGCTGGAGCCACAACGCGGGCAGGCCACCGGGGCGGGCGCGGTGCGCATGAAATGGACGACCTGGGGCACCGCCTGGGCACCCGCCGGCGCCCGGGGCGCGACCGGATGGGGCGGCGCGATCCCGTAGGCGTGGAGCTTGGCCCGGGCGGTGGGGCTCATCCAGTCGGTAGTCCAGGCCGGGGCGAGGCGGGTCAGCACCCGGGCCGGAATACCCGCCCGAGCGAGGCAGGCCGCCACATCATCTTCAATCTGGCCCATGGCCGGGCAGCCGCTGTAGGTGGGGGTGATGACCACCTCCAGCCCCTCGCCCGCCGCTTCGATGCTGCGCAGGATGCCCAGCTCCCGCAGGCTCACCACCGGGATTTCCGGATCGGTGACGCTTTCCAGGGCCGCCCAGGCCTGTTCCACCAGACTTGCCATGATCCGCCCCTACCAGACCGCGCCCGGATGGGCCCGGGCCAGGGATTGCATTTCACCCAGCAGATAGCTCAAGTGCTCCGAATGGCGGCCCAGCTTGCCTTCGGGCACGTAGGCGGGTTCCTGGGGGCGGCGCAGGGTGGCGGCGGCCAGGGTCGCATCCACCTGGGCGTCCCAGGCGCTGCGCAGATCGGCCAGCAGCGGGGCGGCGCCGCAGGCGGCGGCAGCGGTCTCGGCGGGGCTGGGAGTCCAGAACTCTTCGGTGTAGGGCAGCAGATGATCCAGGGCGGCCTGGGCCCGGGCGTGGGATTCATCGGTGCCATCGCCAAAGCGCACCACCCAATCGGCAGCGTGGTGGAGGTGGTAGCGGGTTTCCTTGACCGCCTTGGCGGCAATGGCGGCCAGATCCGGGTCGCTGCCCTGCTCCAGGGCTTCCCACACCAAGACCATCAGGGCGGCGTAAAGAAAGTTGCGCACGATGGTGGTGGCGTAGTCCCGTTCGGCCACCGCATAGCCCACCAGGGGGCCGTGGTGGGGCAGTTCCAGCAGGGTGTAGTTACGGAACTCCGCCGCATCCCGAAAATAGGCCAGCCGGTCTTCGGTGGCGCCCTCGCCCATCCGGGCGGCAGCCAGCTGGTAGAGCAGGCGGGCCTGGCCGATGTGGTCCAGGCTCACGTTGGAGAGGGCAATGTCTTCTTCCAGGATGGGGCCGTGGCCACACCACTCGGCATTGCGCTGACCCAGCACCACGGCGTTGTCGGCCAGGTGCAGCAGGTATTCAAGGGGTGCGTTCATCACATGTGCCCCACTTCATCGGGAATGGCGTAGAAGGTCGGGTGGCGGTAGATCTTGTCGGCGGCCGGATCGAACAGCTCGCCCTTCTCGTCCGGGTTGCTGGCGGTAATGGCTGCCGAGGGCACCACCCAAATGCTCACCCCTTCCTGGCGACGGGTGTACACGTCCCGGGCCATGTGCAGGGCCTGGGCCGCATCGGCGGCGTGCAGGCTGCCGCAGTGCTTGTGCTCCAGCCCCTGCTTGCTGCGGACAAAAACTTCCCAGAGGGGCCATTCTTTAAGGGCGGGGGTGTTCATGCGGCCTCCTTGGTGGCGCGTTGTTGTTGTTTGCGGGCGTGGGCCAGGGCGGCATCGCGCACCCATTGGCCTTCGGTGTGGGCCTTGACCCGGGTGGCGAGGCGTTCCCGGTTGCAGGGGCCCCGGCCTTCTACGGTGTTCCAGAACTCCTGCCAGTCGATCTGGCCGTAGTCGTAGTGCTGGCGGGCCTCGTTCCAGCGCAGCGCCGGGTCGGGGAGCGTGATCCCCAGCACCTGGGCCTGGGGCACCGTGGCATCCACAAACTTCTGGCGCAGCTCATCGTTGCTGATCCGCTTGATGCCCCAGCGCATGCCCTGGGCGCTGTGGGGGCTGTCCCCATCCGGAGGGCCGAACATGGCGAGGCATTTCCACCACCAGCGGTTCACCGCGTCCTGAACCAGCGCTTTCTGGGCCTCGGTGCCCTGCATCATCACCAGCAGGGCTTCGTAGCCCTGGCGCTGGTGGAAGGATTCTTCCTTGCAGACGCGGATCATGGCCCGGGCGTAGGGGCCGTAGGAGCAGCGGCACAGGGGGATCTGGTTCATGAGCGCGGCCCCGTCCACCA
>JAJTBM010000505.1 GCA_021286885.1 Rhodocyclales bacterium | reverse complement strand
GTGCAAGGGGGTCGCTGCGCCCATCTGGAGCAGCCCTAGCAAACGGAGTTTGCAAAGGTGTTTCAAGGATGCGCTATTTTGTGTATAAATTAAGCGTATGCTTAAAACAAAAGTTTTTATAAAAGAAGAGACGAAGAGGCAACAGGGATGGTGATGGAGACAACCAAACCCGCCGCCAAGGATGCCAGCAGTGCCGAAACCCGGCGCCGCATCCTGAACGCGGCGGAAGTGCTTTTTGTGGCACATGGATTTGATGGCACGTCCATGCGCATGCTGACCAGCCAGGCGGGGGTTAACCTGGCATCGGTGAACTACCACTTTGGTTCCAAGGAGGAGCTGATCCGCGCCGTGTTCCGGCGTCGCCTGTCGGAGCTCAACCGGGCCCGGCTGGAGGCCCTGGCGCAGGTTGAACAGGACGCCGATGGCGCGCCCCTGCGCCCCTCGCGCATCGTGGATGCCTACTTTGGCACCGCCCTGCGCATGGCGGCAGACGTGCAGGGGGGCGGGCATCTGTTCATGCGCTTGCTGGGGCGCACCCAGACCGAGCCCCACGAGTTTGTGCGCCGTTTTCTGGCCGAAGAGCACGGCCCCTGTGTGGAGCGCTTTCTGGCGGCCCTCTACCGGGCCTTGCCGGATGTGCCCAAGGCCGAAATCCTGTGGCGCTTCCAGTTCATGATTGGCGCCATGTCCTACGCGATTGCGGGCCCCTACGAGCTGCAGCAAGTGGCTGGCCCCTTCGACGATGACAACCCCGAGCGTCTGGTGGGGCGCCTCATGAGCTTCTTGCTGGGGGGCTTGCGGGCGCCTCTGGGTTCCTGTTGAACGCTCGTTTAAACTGGCCGGCGGCTGGGGTATAGTCCGGCCCTGGCCCGTTCCCTCGGGTCACACCACAACATACGCGGCCTGCCCCCTGCCCAGCGCGGGGGCGCCGGCCCTGCAATCCCTACAGGAGCCCTCCCCATGTGTGATGTCCCGACCCAGCTTCCCCCCGGCAAGATGCCCGTTTTGCGCGTGATGCCCATGCCCCGGGATCTCAACCCGGCAGGCGATGTGTTTGGCGGCTGGATCATGTCTCAGGTGGATATCGCCGGGGCCGTGCCCGCCCGCCAACTGGCCCGGGGCCGGGTGGCCACCATTGCGGTTAACTCCTTCCTGTTCAAGCAGCCGGTGTCGGTGGGCGACATCGTTAGCTTCTACGCCGATGTGGTGAAGGTGGGCACCAGCTCCATCACCGTGGATGTGGAAGTGTTTGCCGAGCGCAACCCCGAGAACCCGGTGGTGGTCAAGGTCACCGAAGCCACGCTTACGTATGTGGCGGTGAGCGAAAGCGGCGTCAAGCGCCCGGTCTTTCCGCCCAAGGCGGGCGAGGGCGTCTGAGTTGGATGCCTTTGGAATTTATCCGGATTGATGTACGGTTACACCATGGCCCGGGCCGGCGCACCCCGGGCCTGTTAACTAAAGCTAAAGCGCCTTGCACGACAGGACAAGCGTGAGGAGATCACCATGAAACTCAAGACCATCGCCCGCCTGATGCCCTTGCTGGCCCTGAGCCTCGCGGCGGGCCATGCCCAGGCCGCCGGTTTCCAGCTGCTCGAACAGAACGCCAGCGGCATCGGCAACGCCTATGCAGGCTCGGCCGCCGTGGCTGAGAACGCCAGCACCATTTACTTCAACCCGGCTGGCATGACCTTCCTGCAGGATAGGGAAGTCTCGGTCGGCCTGGATCTGGTGCGCCCCACCTTCAAGTTCAGCAATCGCGGCTCCAGTACCGGCGTACTTAACAACGCAGGCAATGGCAACGACGCGGGCAGCTGGGCTGCGCTGCCGAATGCCTACCTCTCTTGGGCCCTCACCAAGGATCTGTACGTGGGCGTCGGGATGGGCGCCCCCTTCGGCCTGATGACCGAGTACAATAAGCCCTGGCTGGGCGGCGCCCAGGCCATCAAGTTTGATATCGCCACCTACAACATCAACCCCAGCGTGGCTTACCGGGTGAATGACAAGGTGTCCTTGGGGGCCGGCGTGAACTTCCAGCGCATGGAAGCCGAATACGGTCGCCTCGCCACCGTGACTTCTGCGGCCCTCTCGGCCACCACCGCCACCCTCAATGCAGGCGACAACAGCTGGGGCTGGAACGTGGGCGCCATATTCACCCTGAGCCCCGCCACCCGGGTGGGTGTCGCCTACCGCTCCAAGGTCAAGCACGAGCTCAAAGGCAGCCTGAGCGTTGAAGGCCCCGCCGCAAATGCCTCGGCCGCCCTCACCACCGGCAACGCCAAGGCCCCGGTGGACC
>JAJTBM010000504.1 GCA_021286885.1 Rhodocyclales bacterium | reverse complement strand
GGGGCGACGCCTCACGGGCCTGGGCATTCAGCCCTGGGTGCAGCCCGCTGCCGGCATGTTCCTGTGGTGTCGCCTGCCTGGGGGCATGGACGCGGGCGTCTTGTCCCAGGCGGCCCTGCACGAGGGCATTGTGCTTGCCCCGGGCAACGTGTTCAGCGTTTCCCAGGGGGCGGGAGACTTTCTGCGTTTCAATGTGGCCCAGTCCCGGGATGAGCGCCTGTTCGGGTTTTTGGCCCGGGCGCTGGAACGGGGGCTAGCAGGCAGGGCTTAAGGACGGTGTGGGTGTGCAGTTGGTCAGAACGCCCGGCCCAGCGTTTTGGAGTTTTTCGGGTCGCGGAACACCAGCACCCGGGTTTCGCCCGCGCTGTGTTCGGCCTGGGCGAGGGCGGCTTCGATCAGGCCGTGGTCGGGGGATTTGGGGCAGACCGGGTCAGTGGCGTCGGCCTTGCCGGTGAGCATGAAGGCCTGGCAGCGGCAGCCGCCGTGGTCTTTTTCCTTGTCTGGGCAGGTCTGGCAGGTTTCGGGTAGCCAGTCGGTGCCCCGGAAACGGTTGAACAGCGGCGATTCATGCCAGATCCAGCCCAGGTCGTGTTCCCGTACATCGGGGAATTCCAGGTCGGGCAGCATCCGGGCGGTGTGGCAGGGCAGGGCGAGGCCGTCCGGGGTGATGGCCAGAAACACTTCGCCCCAGCCGTTCATGCATTTTTTGGGGCTGCGGGACTGGTAATCCGGGGTCACGAACAGAATCCGCATGCGCTTGCCCAGCCGGGCGCGCCAGGCGTCGGCCACCTGCTCGGCCCGGGCCAGCTGTTCGGCGCTGGGCATCAGCGCGGCGCGGTTGAGATAGGCCCAGCCGTGGTACTGGGTGTTGGCCAGCTCCAGGAATTCGGCGCCAATCTCGGCGGCCATTTCGATGATGCGGTCCAGGTGGTCGATGTTGCCCCGGTGGAGCACGCAGTTGATCACCGTCGGGTAGCCGGCGGCTTTGGTCAGGGCGGCCACCTTGCGCTTCAGGTCGAAGGTGCGGGTGTTGGTGATGAGGTCGTTGGCTTCCCGGGTGGCATCCTGAAAAGAGAGCTGGATGTGATCCAGCCCGGCTTGTTTCAGGGCTTCCAGGCGGGCTTCGGTGAGCCCCACTCCCGAGGTGATCAGGTTGGTGTAAAAGCCCAGCTTGCGGGCCTCGCCCACCAGAATTTCAATGTCGTCCCGCAGCAGGGGCTCGCCCCCCGAGATGCCGAACTGGGCGGCCCCCAGGGCGCGGGCCTGGCGTATCACCCGCAGCCAGTCTTCGGTGCCCAGCTCCGGCCCGGCCTGGGCGAAATCCACCGGGTTGTAGCAGAAGCTGCAATGCAGCGGGCAGCGGTAGGTGACTTCGGCCAGCAGCCACAGGGGGCCGGGGCGGGGCCGGGCTGCAGCCGGGGGGATCAGCAGGGTGCTCATGCGGGGGCGTTCCAGTCTATCCAGCCCTGGGCCTCGGCCATTTGCAGGAAGGCGCGCACCTCGGCATCCAGTGGGCTTGCATTGAAGGTGGTTTCCAGGTCGGCCACCAGGGCGGGGATGCTGTGGGCGCCGGTGCAGCGCTTCAGGATTTCGCCCGCGCTCTGGTTGAGCTTGACCATGCCTTCCGGGTAGAGCAGCACATGGGCCTGCTGGGCCTCTTCCCACTGAAAGCGGTAGAGGCGGGCAATGCGCGGGCAGGCGCCTTCGGGGATCACCGGGTGGGGCGCGGTCATGCGCTGAAATCCTTGCTGCCGCCGGCCAGACCGTAGTGGAGCATCATGGCGTCGTTCATGGTCCACAAGATGTCCAGCTTGAACTTGAGGATTTCGAGGGCGCGCTCTTGCAGCGGGCGGGTGTTGAAGTAATTGAGGGTCACGGCCAGGCCCTGTTCCACATCGCGCCGGGCCTGGGTGACCCGGTTGCGGAAGTATTGCAGGCCTTCGGTTTCGATCCAGGGGTAGTGCTCGGGCCAGTTGGCCAGGCGCACCGCCTCGCCCAGCCGGATCCAGGCTTCGATGCCGCCCGCGTCATCGTCCCGCCCATCGTGGTCGATGATGCGCTGTATCCAGTCCCGCCGCATCTCCCGGTCGGGACAGTTGGACATGATCGCCGCGTCCTTCTGGGGGATGATGATCTGGTAATAGAAGCGGTTCGCCACCCAACCCCGGATCTGCTCGGGGCTGGCCTTGCCGCTGTTGAGCATCACGTTGAACGGATGGTAGATGTGGTAGGCCGCGCCCTTTTCGCGCAGCTGGGCTTCAAACTCGTCGTGGGTCCAGGGGGTGGTGGCGCTCAT
>JAJTBM010000030.1 GCA_021286885.1 Rhodocyclales bacterium | reverse complement strand
GGCGGGGTGTGGGTCGCCCTGCGTTTTTCTGCCCTGGATGCCCGATGATGGATAGCCACTCCCCCGCTTCAGCCCCTGCCCACATCCTGATTGTGGAGGACGAGCCCAAACTCGCCGCCCTGCTGGGCGATTACCTCAAGGCCTCGGGCTACACCACCCAGTGGGTGGCCAACGGGCTGGATGCGATCCCCGCCATTCGTACCCGGGAGCCGGACTTGCTGCTGCTGGATTTGATGCTCCCCGGGCGCGACGGGCTGGACATCTGCCGGGAGCTGCGCAGCTTCAGCGAACTGCCCCTCATCATGATGACCGCCCGGGTCGAAGAGGTGGATCGCCTGCTCGGCCTGGAGCTGGGCGCCGATGACTACATCTGCAAGCCCTACAGCCCCCGGGAAGTGGTCGCCCGGGTCAAGGCGGTTCTGCGCCGCAACCGCCGCACCCCGCCCCCCGTGAGCCTGCACCCGCTGGTGATCGACGAAGCCAGCTGGAATGCCAGCTACCACGGCATTTCGCTCGATCTCACCCCGGTCGAATTCCGCCTGCTGCGCACCCTGGCCCACGCCCCCGGGCGGGTGTTCTCCCGGGAGCAGCTGCTCGATGGCCTCTACGACGACCACCGGGTCGTGACCGACCGGACGGTGGACAGCCACATCAAGAACCTGCGCCGCAAGCTGGAACAGATCGCCCCAGAGCCGGCCCTGATCCGGTCGATTTACGGGGTGGGGTATCGGTTTGAGGGCTGAGGGGATGCGCAGTTGATTTTTTGAGACGGTCGGTCTAATATTGTTCCATGGAAAATCAACGACAAACTCCTCGGCGTCGCGGTCGCCCGCCTAAGTCACGTGCAGATTTAAGTGACACACGCGAATTATTGCTGCGTGCAGGCCTGGAGGTTCTCACTGAGAAAGGGTTTGCGGCGACTGGCATCGATGAGATCCTGGGGCGCGTCGGGGTTCCGAAGGGCTCCTTTTATCATTACTTTGAAAGCAAGGAAGCCTTCGGTCTCCAACTCATTACGCGTTACGGTGATTTTTTTGCCAAGAAGCTTGACCGCCACCTCTGCAACACCACGCTGAGACCACTTGAACGTCTGAGAGCGTTTGTGAGCGATGCGATGGACGGGATGGCCCGTCATGACTACCGGCGCGGGTGCCTGATTGGGAATCTGGGTCAGGAGATGGGCGCTCTACCCGAAAGCTTCCGTGCGCATCTTAAAAAAACTTTTTTTGACTGGCAGGAGCGCTTTGCTGCGTGTCTCCTGGAGGCTCAGAATATCGGCGAACTTTCCGCTGAGGCAAAGCCGTATCAAGTGGCTGAATTTTTCTGGATTGGGTGGGAAGGCGCAGTGCTACGCGCGAAGCTTGAGCAGTCCGCAGCACCCTTGGAGTTGTTCGCGACGTTTTTTTTCGTCAGCTTGCCCAAAGGCTGATATTTTTTTGTTCTTAACTAGACGATCGGTCTAAATTAAAGGAGCCAAGCATGTTTAAGGGAATTCTGATTGAGAAGGATGAGTCGGGCTATCGCGCTACCCTAAAGGCAATTGACGATACGGAGTTGCCTGAGGGCGATGTGACGGTTCGAGTCAGTCACTCAACGCTCAATTACAAGGATGGTTTGGCCATTACCGGAAAAGGTCCGGTTGTGCGGAAATTCCCCATGGTTCCCGGAATTGATTTGGTCGGCGTTGTGGAGGAAAGCTCACACCCTGAATTCACGCCTGGGGATCAGGTGTTGCTGAATGGCTGGGGTGTTGGCGAAAACCACTGGGGTGGTTTAGCTCAGAAGGCGCGTCTGAAGGGTGACTGGTTGCTTCCCCTGCCTGCCCAGTTTTCACCTCAGCAAGCGATGGCGATTGGGACTGCGGGCTATACCGCAATGCTTTGCGTACTTGCTCTGGAGCGGCACGGTGTGAAACCGCAGGATGGAGAAATTCTGGTCACAGGGGCTGCTGGTGGGGTGGGTAGCGTAGCTTTGGCCGTCCTGAGCAAACTGGGCTATACCGCAGTGGCGGTCACCGGTCGTCCTGAGGATGCTGAATACTTGAAGTCACTGGGGGCTGCAGAAGTGCTTGAGCGTGCCTTGTTCTCATCGCCCGGCAAGCCACTGGGGAAAGAGCGCTGGGCCGGTGCTGTTGATGTCGCAGGTGGCCATGTCCTTGCGAATGTTTGCGCCACGACAAAATACCGTGGCGTCGTGACTGCTTGCGGTCTAGCTGCGGGAATGGATTTCCCGGCGAGCGTTGCCCCCTTCATCTTGCGTGGAGTCACCTTGGCGGCCATTGATAGCGCGATGTGCCCCCGCGCTGACCGACGCGTGGCTTGGCAGCGTCTTGGCACCGACCTCGATATTGAAAAGCTGCAAAAAATCAGTCAGGTTGTCGGCCTGAGCGAAGCCCTTCCTCTTGCACGCAAGCTGATGAACGGTGAGATCCGTGGTCGAGTCATTGTCGATGTGAATCAATAGCCAATACTTTCAGCGCATATCTTTCAGCGCATACGGCTGCAGGCCTCACCCCAGCGGGTCCACCTCCCGGAAGCGCTCTCCAAGCAGGGCGCCGGCGGGTGGGGTCTGGCCGTTGGCGAGCTGGAAGTGCTGGTCCAGGTGGCGCTCGGAGGGGGCCAGCAGGCGGCGGTAGATTTCCTTGCAGAGCAGACGGGCCTGGTGGCCGGGCCAGTCGGCGGGGAGCAGCACGTCGGGCAGCTCCGGGTCGCGCAGCAGCAGGCGGCGGTAGTCGTGGATCAGCAGGATGCGCAGCAAAAAGGCATCTTCGCCTTCCAGGCCGCCGGGGGCGTCGGTGCGCAGCTGCTCCAGGATGGGGGCGTAGCGCTCCACAAACGCCTGGTAAGTCCGGGCCAAGCCGTCCAGATCCCAGGCACCGTGCACCATGTCGAGATCGGTGGCGGCGTTGCCGAAGCGAGCATCGGCGGCGATCAGGGGCTTGAGGCGCCCGAGCACGTCCCCCAGCCCTTCGGCGATCAGCGCATCAAAGGCGCTGCCCAGGTCGGCCCCCGGATGCACGAAGCAATCCCCGGCCAGGGTGCCAAAGCCTTGCCAGAACAGGGCCCGGCGCAGGGCCTCGCGTTCTTTCTGGGCCAGCTCGCCCACGGGGATGATGAGGCGCCAGCGCCGGTCCCACTGGGGTGCGCTGGCGGCGTAGATGTGGCGGGCGGCTTCTTCAAACCGGCGCTGGCCGGTGGCGGTGAGCAGGTAGTCGGTGCGCCGCCCGGAGGGTTCGGTACGCAGCCATTCTTCCTTGACCAGCCGGAACACCGAGGTGCGGATCAGCCGTTCGTTGAGCTCCAGCCCCTCCAGCAGCCGGATCAGGCTGCCCAGCCAGATGCGGCTGCCCCGGGGCAGCACGGCGTCGCCAAATACAGTGATGATGAGGGAGCCGGCCTGAACCCGGCCCTGCTGGCGGAAATCTTCGAGACGTTGCTGGATGGGGGCGTGCACGGAAAAGGCCGGAGGATGAAGGGGCAGAGAGCCCGCAAGTTTACCGGCTCCCCCCGGGGCTGGCTATCCAGCCCGGGGGCGGGCCGGCATCCGTCTGCGCTCAGGCCACCAGCAGGGGCGGGTTGGCGGGGTCGGGGGTGCCTGGGGCCTGCTGGCTGAAAAAGCCTTCGCTATGGATATGCTCGGGCAGGGCGCCCAGGGTGCGGCTGGCGGCAACGCAATCCTCCACAAAGGCCGGGCTGCCGGCCACGAATACGGTGTGTTTGGCCAGGTTGGGGAAGAGGCCCGGCAGCACCGCCGGAATGCGCCCCTGGAGCGTGCCGGCAGCGGCTTCATCCCGGGTCAGGGTGATCTTGTAATCGAAGTTCCGGTGTTTGGTGCGCCACCAGGCGAGCAGGCCCAGGCCATACACGTCTTCCTGGCGGCGGGCAGAGATCAGCAGGGTGACGGGCCGCCGGAAACCCCGGCGCAAGGCCGCCTCGGTGAGGGACAGGATGGGCGCGAGGCCGGTGCCGGCGGCAAGGCACAGCACGGGGGTATCCACCCCGGGGTCACCGATGAAGGTGCCGTAGGCCCCCGAGAGCTTGATGCTTTCGCCCACCTGGAGCTGGTCGTGCACCCAGGCGCTGGTGCTGAGGCTGGTGGTGGTGCTGTTAGTGGTGGTGTTGGAGGCGGGCGCGGCGCGGGCGATCTGGAGCACCAGTTCGCCATCGGGGCGCGGGGCGTTGGCAATCGAATAGGCCCGGGCGGGAATGCCGGCCCGGGGGTTGCCCAGGCTCACGTACTGGCCTGGCCAGTGGCGGATGGGCTGGCCCACCGGACGCAGGCGCAGCTCCACCACCCGGGGGGTGAGGGGGCGTTTGTCCACCACCACATACAGGGCGTCCTCCCGGGGCGGGAACAGCTTGGGGCGTGCATCTGCAGCGCCCCATTCGATGCTGAGTTCTTCCGAGATGGGCTTGGCCATGCACATGAGGCCGTAGCCCTGGCGCCGCTCGTCAGCCGAAAGGGCCATGTCCAGCACCATGCCCTGATCAAACTGGCCGGTCAGCACCTTGACCTTGCATTCGCCACAGGCACCGGCCCGGCAGTTGTTGGGGAGGGCGTAGCCGGCCCGTTCCAGGGCCATGAGCACGGTGTCGCCCTGGGCGCATTCGACCGATTTGCCCGAGGGATGCAGGATGATGCGGGACATGGGGGGCTTCCTTGCAGGGGATGGGGTGGGGGGGATTGGTTTTGATGGGGCAGGGGCCGTTCCGAGCCCCCGCCAGGCGCGGGATCAGAACACCGGGATGATGTCTTCCATTTCCACGTCGCTGATTTCCTGGCCGGTGATGTCCACTTCGGGGATGGCCGGGAAGGGGATGTTGTAGCGGTCCAGCACGCCCTTCAGGTTGAGCATGGCGTTACGCCAGTTTTCCAGCTTGGCCTCGTAGGTGGGAATGCCGAAACCGGCGGCCCGGGCCACGTCTTCGGCTTCCCGCTGATTGGCGATGAAGTCGGCGGGCAGATCCCAGAACTCCATGGGCGGCTCGAACAGCACCGCCGACAGGAAGAGGTAGCCGGCGCGGATCTGTTTGGTCACCACCGCCTTGGTGGCCTCGTCCAGGCCCGGGTAGTCCCGCTCCATCACGGCCATGCAGATGGCCATGTGGCGGCCTTCGTCGCGCCCGATGTTACGGAAACCCTCCTTGAACACCGCCTCCCGGGAGTTTTCGTACATCTGCTTGAAGATGGTGGCAGCGGCAATCTCGCCCATCAGGAAGGAGCTGAACAGCACCGCCAGATCGTATTTGGGCACCGCCTGCTTGTAGCCATTCCAGTAGCGCCCGCCATTGAAGTAGAGCCACTGGACGTTCTTCTGGAGGCGCTTGCCCAGCTCGGTGCGGGGCTGGTAGGTGAGCGGGTCCGGGTGGCCCAGGAGCCGGGTGATGGCCTGCCCGCACATGATTTCGTGGTTCTGCTCGTCCCGGGTCACCGAGAAGAAACACTTGCGCACCGGATCTTCCTCGTGGACTTCATAGGTCTTGATCAGGGCTTCGGCAAACACTGGGGGGGCCGAGGCATCGAACACCGAGAGCAGGCTCCACCAGTAGGCAATGGATTCCCGCTCCTCCCAGGTGTAGCTCTCCAGATCGAGGGTGTCCCAGGGCAGCTTTTCCGGGTCCCAGTTTTCGCGCAGGGCGGCTTCCCACACTTCCTGAAGCTTCTGGGTATGGCTGTGCCAGGACAGGGGATACACGTTGGGCTGGGGCGTGGCGGGGGGGAACTCCATCTTGTCGGCAAAGCGTTCCTTGTGGCTGCTCATGGCGCGGTCTCCTTCATTGATCCGGTTTTTGGTATGGGGGCGCCCCGGGCGAGGGGGCATGCGGCGTGGGGTTTGTCCCTCGTTGCGGCGGGGTTAATAGTGATACAAAAATATTTTTACGGTCAACAAAAATGTATCGTTTTTGAGGCGGGTGCAGGATTTTTCGTATCGCTTTCCCGGGTGCGCTGCAGCATTGTTGATGAAGTGTTATTGCTTAGCTCAATGATTTTTATGGATTTACGTATGGTGTAAGCACTTCTGTTCTGCGGAATTGTGCGTTTCGGTGGTGTTTTAATACGATACTTGTTGTTGACGCAGATCAATTTGGTTTGTAACGTATAGATCAGAAAGCACGGTCGCAGCACGCCGCCCACACAAGCACACGCAACGACAAGCAACGCACACGGAGACACCGCCATGCCGCATCCCCTGTTCGAGAAGCACCAGGCCACCCTCAATGGCGCCCTGGCTGCCATTGCCACCCGGGCCTACTGGTCTGCCTATCCCGAAATGCCCAGCCCCAAGCTGTATGGCGAAACCGCGCCCCAGGATGGGCAGGCCGCCTTCCAGGCCCATCTGGGCCAGCCCTTTGCCCTCGGGCAGCCGGGCGAACAGGGCTGGCAGGGGGGCGAGCGCTCGCCTTACGGGGTCGAACTGGGGGTGAGCTATCCGGTGTGTGATCCCCAGGCCCTGATTGGCGCAGCCGAGGCCGCCATGCCGGCCTGGCAGGCCCTGGGGGCCGAGGGGCGGACGGGGGTGTGTCTCGAAATCCTGGCCCGGCTCAATGCCCACAGTTTTGAGCTGGCCCATGCGGTGATGATGACCACCGGCCAGGGCTGGATGATGGCCTTCCAGGCGGGCGCCCCCCACGCCCAGGATCGCGGCCTGGAGGCCGTGGCCTACGCCTGGCGCGAGCAGTCCTTCGTGCCCACCGAGGCCCATTGGGAAAAGCCCCAGGGCAAGAACCCGCCCCTGGTCATGAAGAAGCACTATGAAATCGTCGGGCGCGGCATTGCGTTGGTGATCGGCTGCGGCACCTTCCCCACCTGGAACACCTATCCGGGCCTGTTTGCCGCCCTGGCCACCGGCAACCCGGTGATCCTCAAGCCCCACAGCAACGCCATCCTGCCGGCGGCCATCAGCGTGCGCATCATCCGCAGCGTGCTGGCCGAAAATGGCCTCAGCCCCGATCTGGTGAGCCTGTGCGTGACCCCCGACCGGGCCACCACCCAGCAGCTCGCCACCCATCCGGCGGTGCGCTCGGTGGATTTCACCGGCAGCAACAGCTTTGGCCAATGGCTGATCCAGCACTGCCGCCAGGCCCAGGTATATGCGGAACTGGCCGGGGTGAACAACATCGTCATCGAGTCCACCGACCAGTACAAGGCCATGCTGGGCAACCTGGCCTTCACCTTGTCGCTCTACTCGGGCCAGATGTGCACCACCTCCCAGGCCCTGCTGGTACCGGCGGGCGGGATCGACACCGACGAAGGTCACAAGTCCTTCGATGAGGTGTGTGCCGACCTGGCCCGGGCCGTGGCGCGCTTCCTGGGCAAGCCCGAGGTGGCCCACGCGGTGCTTGGGGCGATCCAGTCCGACGACACCCTGGCCCGCATCGAAGCCGCCAACGCCGGCACCCTGGGCCGGGTGGTGCTCGCCGCCCGGGCCCTCGACAACCCCGATTTTCCCGCCGCCCGGGTGCGTACCCCGGTGATCCTGGCCGTGTCTGCCGAAGAAGAGGGCGCTTATATGGAAGAGCGCTTCGGCCCCATCAGCTTTGTGGTGCAGGTGCCCGACGGCGCCAGCGCGGTGGCCCTCTCCGAGCGCATCGTGCGCCAGCACGGGGCTCTCACGGTGGGCGTGTATTCCACCCGGGAAGACTTCATCGACACCATGACCCGGGCCAGCTGGCGCGCTCAGGTCGCCCTCTCCATCAACCTCACGGGGGCTGTGTTCGTCAATCAGTCGGCGGCCTATTCCGACTATCACGGCACAGGCGGCAACCCGGCGGCCAATGCCTCCTATGCGGATTCGGCCTTCGTGGCCAACCGCTTCCGGGTCGTCCAGCGCCGTTACCACGCCTGAGGGAGCCACGCCCATGGATTACCAGCACATCCTTCTGACGGTGGAGGAGGGCCTTGCACGCCTCACCCTCAACCGCCCCGACAAGATGAACAGCTTCACCGGCCCCATGCATGCCGAGCTGCGCGATGCCCTGGACCGCATCCAGGCCGATCCAGCGGTGCGGGTGCTGGTGCTCACCGGCGCCGGGCGCGGCTTTTGCGCCGGCCAGGATCTGGCCGATCCGGACGTGCGCTTCGTGCCCGGCCAGACGCCCCCCGACCTGGGCGCCGTGGTGGAAGCCCATTACAAGCCCCTGATCCTGCGCCTCAGCCAGCTGCGGGTGCCCACCATCGCTGCGGTTAACGGCATGGCAGCGGGCGCCGGGGCCAGCCTCGCCCTGGCCTGCGATCTGGTGGTGGCCACCCGCTCGGCGGCCTTCCTGCAGGCCTTTGCCAAGGTCGGGCTGATCCCCGATACGGGCGGCACCTGGTTCCTGCCCCAGCGGGTCGGCATGGCCCGGGCCATGGGCCTGGCCCTGCTGGCCGACAAGCTGCCCGCCCCCCAAGCCGCCGAATGGGGCCTGATCTGGGCCGCCTACGACGACGCCGAATTCCCCGCCCGGGTGGATGCCCTGGCCCGCCAGCTGGCCGCCATGCCCACCCGCGCCCTGGTGCGCACCCGCCAGGCCATGCACGCCGCCGCTGGCAACAGCCTGGCCGAGCAGCTCAGCTTGGAAGGCCGCTACATGGGCGAACTGGGCCAGAGCGCCGATTACGTGGAGGGCGTTACCGCCTTCCTCGAAAAGCGCGCCCCGCGCTTTGGGGGGCTGTGAGCATGGGCGCCCCCCAGACCTCCCGGGCCGCGCTGCCGCCCCTGCCTGCCACCGCCCGGGTGGGCGTGGTGGGTACGGGTGCCATGGGCGCTGGCATTGCCCAGGTGGCCGCCCAGGCAGGCCACCCGGTATTTCTGTATGACCAGCAGCCCGGCGCCGCCGCCCGGGCGGTGGACGGCATCCGCGCCCAGTTTGCCCGCCTGGCCGACAAGGGCCGCCTGAGCCCCGCCCAGGCCGAGGCCGCCAGCGCCCGTCTGGCGCCGGTGGACAGCCTCGCCGGGCTGGCCGGAGCGGCTTTGGTGGTGGAAGCCATCGTCGAAAACCTGGAAGCCAAGCAGGCCCTGTTCCGCCAGCTCGAAGCCCTCCTCGCCCCGGATGCGCTGCTCGGTACCAACACCTCGTCGATCTCGGTGACGGCCATTGGCGCGGCGCTCCAGCACCCGGGCCGGCTGGCGGGGCTGCATTTCTTCAACCCGGCGCCCCTCATGGCCCTGGTGGAAGTGGTGTCCGGCCTTGCCACCGATCCGGCGGTGGCCCACACCTTGTTTGCCACCGCCGCCGCCTGGGGCAAGCCCCCGGTGCATGCCCGCTCCACGCCCGGCTTCATCGTGAACCGGGTGGCCCGGCCCTATTACGCCGAGGCCCTGCGCATCCTGCAGGAAGGCGGGGCCGACTGCGCCACCCTGGATGCGCTGATGCGCGACGCGGGTGGTTTTCGGATGGGGCCCTTCGAGCTGATGGACCTCATCGGCCATGACGTGAATTTTGCGGTGACCCGCTCGGTGTGGTCGGCCTTCTACCACGACCCGCGCTTCACCCCCTCCCTGATCCAGCAGGAGCTGGTGGAGGCGGGCTTTCACGGGCGCAAGCGCGGGCGCGGCTTTTACGACTACCGGGACGGCGCCCAGCGCCCGGCCCCGGCGGTGATGGCCGACCAGCCCCGGCCCCAGCCCGGGTGCATCGTGCTGTGGGATGCCTCCGACGTGGCCCTGGCCCTGGCCGACCGGCTCCATGCCCGGGGCGTGGCCTACACCTGGGGCGAAGGCACCGCGCCCGCCGACGGGCGCATCGCCCAGGCCGGGGAGGGCGTGCTCTACCTCACCGACGGGCGCACCGCCACCCAGCGCGCCACCCAGAGCGGGGTGGCTAACACCGTATTGCTTGATTTGGCCCTGGATTATGCCCAGGCCCCGCGCATCGCCATCAGCGCCGCCCAGGGCTGCTGGGCCCCGGCCCTGGGCGCCGTGTGCGGGCTGCTCCAGGCGGCAGGGTTTGAGGTCAGCCGGCTGGCGGATCTGCCCGGGCTCGCCCTGATGCGCACCGTGGCCATGCTCGCCAACGAGGCCGCCGACGCGGTGAATCAGGGCGTGTGCGACGTGGCCGGGGCCGATGCAGCCATGTGCCTGGGGGTGAACTACCCCCTCGGCCCCCTGGCCTGGGCCGACCGCATCGGCCTGGCCGCCATCGGCGCCGTGCTGGGCCACCTGGCCGGCTTTTACGGGGAAGACCGCTACCGGATTTCTCCCCTGATCCAGCAACGCATTTACGCAGGAAAACGCCTCCATGAATGACGCCGCCACCCCTCCGCTGCCCACCGACGCCCAGGCCCTGGCCGAGGCCGTGGCCCAGGCCATGTGGGCCCGGGATGCCGCCCCCCAGGCCCTCGGGATGCAGTTGTGCGAAGTGCGCCCCGGCTACGCCCGGCTCGCCATGCCGGTGCGCGAAGACATGCTCAACGGCCACCGGATCTGCCACGGGGGGCTGATCTTCAGCCTCGCCGACACGGCCTTCGCCTACGCCTGCAACAGCTATAACCGCAACACCGTGGCCTCCGCCTGCCACATCGACTTTCTCGCCCCGGGCCTGCCCGGCGACACCCTGGAGGCCGAGGCCGTGGAGCAATCCCAGGCCGGGCGCACCGGCGTGTACGACGTGACGGTGCGGGACGGCCAGGGCCGCCCCCTGGCCCTGTTCCGGGGCAAGAGCTACCGGATCGCCGGATCGCCCCTGGGCGGTCCCCCCGAGGCCCGGGCCTGAGCCATCCCGCCGCCCAGACAGGCCCAAAGCAGGCCTAAATCAGGCCTAAATCAGGCCCAAATCTGAAGTCTGAAAACACCTGACAAAAACACCCGAGACACACCAGAGGAGACCCCCATGACTGCCAGGATTCCCACCCCGGGCGAGCTGGACCCCATCGAAACCGCCAGCCGCGATGAAATTTCTGCCCTCCAGCTGTCCCGCCTCCAGTGGTCGGTGCGCCATACCTACGACAACGTGGCCCCCTATCGGGCCAAGTGCGAGGCCCAGGGCGTGCATCCGGACGATCTGCGCACCCTGGCGGATCTGAGCCGTTTCCCCTTCATGACCAAGGCCGACCTGCGCGACAACTACCCCTTCGGGCTGTTCGCGGTGCCGCGCCAGCAGGTGCAGCGCCTGCACGCCTCCAGCGGCACCACGGGCAAGCCGGTGGTGGTGGGCTATACCCGCAACGACCTCAACAACTGGGCCGATCTGGTGGCCCGCTCCATTCGCGCCGCCGGGGTGCGGGCGGGCGACATGGTGCATGTGGCCTACGGCTACGGGATGTTCACGGGCGGGCTGGGCGCCCATTACGGGGTGGAGCGCCTGGGCTGCACCGTGGTGCCCATGTCTGGTGGCCAGACCGAAAAGCAGGTCCAGCAGATTCTGGATTTCAGGCCCGACGCGATCATGGTCACCCCCTCGTATTCGCTGGTGATTGCCGAGGAGTTCGAGCGCCTGGGCATCAGCCCGGATGAAATCTCCCTCAAGGTGGGGATCTTCGGGGCCGAGCCCTGGGGCCAGGGGATGCGCGCCGAGATCGAGCGCAAGCTCGGGATTGACGCCATCGACATCTACGGCCTCACCGAAGTGATGGGCCCCGGCGTGGCCTGCGAGTGCATCGAAACCAAAGATGGCCCGGTGATCTGGGAAGACCATTTCTACCCCGAGATCATCGACCCGGAAACCGGCGAAGTGCTGCCCGACGGGGCCGAAGGGGAGCTGGTGTTCACCTCCCTCACCAAAGAGGCCTTCCCGGTGATCCGCTACCGCACCCGGGATCTGACCCGGCTGCTGCCGCCCAGCGCCCGGGCCTTCCGGCGCATGGACAAGATCGTGGGGCGCTCCGACGACATGCTCATCGTGCGCGGGGTGAATGTGTTCCCCACCCAGATCGAGGAGCAGATCCTGCGCGAGCCGCGCCTCACCGGCAATTACCAGATCGTGCTGACCCGCGATGGGCACCTGGACAACGTGGAGGTGCGTTGCGAGCTGCAACGGGAGATCAGCGGCAAGATTGGTCGCGGCCCCACCGAAGACATGGCCCGCGCCCTGGCCCACCGGATCAAGACCAACATCGGCATCTCCACCCTGGTCAAGGTGATGGAGTTCGAAACCCTGCCGCGCACCCAGACCGGCAAGGCCCGGCGGGTGATCGACCAGCGCCCCAAGCAGCTCTGAAGACGGACAGGACGGATCCATCATGCGTGAATACCTGAACGAAGCCTTCATCTGCGACGCAATCCGCACCCCCATTGGCCGCTACGGCGGCACCCTGGCCAGCGTGCGGGCGGATGATCTGGGCGCCCTTCCGCTGGCGGCCCTGATGGCCCGCAATCCCGGGGTGGATTGGACGGCGGTGGACGACATCATCTACGGCTGTGCCAACCAGGCCGGCGAGGACAACCGCAACGTGGCCCGCATGTCCGGCCTGCTGGCGGGCCTGCCGATAGACGTGCCGGGCACCACCATCAACCGGCTGTGCGGCTCCGGCATGGACGCGGTGGGCATGGCCGCCCGCGCCATCAAGGCCGGCGAGGCCGGGCTGATGCTGGCGGGCGGGGTGGAAAGCATGTCCCGGGCGCCCTTGGTCATGCCCAAGGCCGACAGCGCCTTCTCCCGCCAGGCGGCGGTGTTCGACACCACCATCGGCTGGCGCTTCATCAACCCGCTGATGCAGCAGCGCTACGGCACCCACTCCATGCCCCAGACCGCCGATAACGTGGCCGCCGATTTCGGCATCGCCCGGGCGGATCAGGACGCCTTTGCGCTGCGCTCCCAGCAGCGCTGGGCCGCCGCCCATGCTGCGGGCCGTTTTGCCGACGAGCTGGTGCCGGTGGACATCCCGCGCAAGAAGGGCGAGCCCCTGCGCCTCCTGGCCGACGAACACCCGCGCCCCGAAACCACCCTCGAAAGCCTGGCCCGCTTGAAGGGCGTGAATGGGCCCGAACTGAGCGTGACCGCCGGTAACGCCTCCGGGGTGAATGACGGGGCCTGCGCCCTGCTGCTCGCCTCGGCCCCGGTGGCCGAGCGCTACGGGCTGCGCCCCCGGGCCCGGGTGGTGGGCATGGCAACCGCCGGGGTCGCCCCCCGCATCATGGGCATGGGCCCGGCGCCGGCGGTGCAGAAGGTGCTCGCCCAGACCGGCCTGCGCCTCGACCAGATGGACGTGATCGAGCTGAACGAAGCCTTTGCCGCCCAGGCCCTGGCGGTGCTGCGCGCCCTGGGGCTGGCTGATGACGAGGCTCGGGTGAATCCCAACGGCGGCGCCATTGCGATGGGTCACCCGCTGGGCATGAGCGGCGCCCGGCTCGTCACCACCGCCCTGTGCGAACTGGAGCGCCGGCAGGCCCGCTACGCCCTGTGCACCATGTGCATCGGGGTGGGGCAGGGCATTGCCCTCATCATCGAGCGGGTCTGAGCCCGCCTTGCAGCCCTAGGACACAACACCGGACAACACCGGATAAACGCCGGAAGAACACCGGACAACACAAGGAGGAGACATCCCATGCGTATCACCCTGAAGCGCTTTGTCGTGGGCACCCTGGGCGCCCTCGTGGCCCTGGGCGGCAGCCTGGCCCGGGCCGAGGAGCCCATCCGTATCGGTTCAGTCCTGTCGGTGACGGGGCCGGCGGCCTTCCTGGGCGACCCGGAGCTCAAAACCCTGCAGCTCTATGTGGAAGACCTCAACAAGAAGGGCGGCGTGCTGGGCCGCAGCATTCAGCTCGTCCATTACGACGACGGCAGCGACGCCAACAAGGCCAACAGCTTCACCAAGCGCTTGCTCGATGACGACAAGGTGGATGTGCTGATCGGCGGCACCACCACCGGGGCCACCATGTCCATGGTGCCCCTGGCCGAGCGCTCGGGCACGCCTTTTGTGTCGCTGGCCGGCGCGGTGGTGATCGTGGAGCCGGTTAAGAAATTCGTGTTCAAGACCCCCCACACCGACCGCATGGCCGCCGAGAAGGTGTTTGAAGACATGAAGAAGCGCGGCTACACCAAGGTCGCCCTGCTCTCGGAGACCAGCGGTTTTGGCCAGTCCGGCAAAAAAGAAACCGAGGCGGTGGCCGCCAAGTACGGGATCAGCCTGGTGGCCAATGAAACCTACGGGCCCAAGGATACCGACATGAGCCCCCAGCTCACCAAGATCAAGGCCGCCCCCGGGGTGCAGGCGGTGTTCGTGTTCGGTCTGGGCCAGGGCCCGGCGATTGTCACCAAAAACTACCGCCAGCTGGGCATCAGCCTGCCCCTGTACCAATCCCACGGGGTGGCCTCGGATGAGTTCCTGAAGCTCGCCGGCCCCGCCGCCGAAGGGGTGCGCCTGCCGTCTCCGGCCCAGCTCATCCCCGAAAAGCTGCCCGCCAACGACCCCCAGAAGCCGGTGGTGAGCGCCTACGAAAAGGCCTACAAGGAGCGTTACAAGCAGGACGTGTCCAGCTTTGGCGGCTATGCCTACGATGGCCTGATGCTGGTGGTGGATGCGATGAAGCGCGCTGGCAGCGCCGACAAGGCCAAGGTGCGCGACGCCCTGGAGGCCACCAAGGGCTATGTGGGTACCAGCGGCAAGGTGAACATGAGCCCCACCGACCACATGGGCCTCGATCTCACGTCCTTCCGCATGCTGGAAGTGAAGGGCGGCGACTGGACCATCGTCCCCTGACCCCGGCGCGCAGGTGATCCCATGAGCGAGTCTTACGCAAGCCTTCAGCTGGAGCGCCAGGGCCCGGTGGCCACCCTGTGGATGAACCGGCCCGAGCTGTTCAATGCCTTCAACGAACGGCTGATCGACGATCTGCACCGGGCCTGCACGGCCCTGGGCCAGGACGAACAGGTGCGGGTGGTGGTGCTCGCCGGGCGCGGCAAGCACTTTTCTGCTGGGGCCGACCTGCACTGGATGCAGCGCGCCGCCGGCTATGGCGAGGCCGAGAATCTGGCCGATGCCCGCGCCTTTGCCGGCATGTTGCAAGCCCTGGCCGGGCTGCCCAAGCCCACCATCGCCCGGGTTCAGGGGGCGGCCCTGGGGGGCGGCACCGGCCTGGCGGCAGCCTGCGACATGGTGGTGGCAAGCGAGGACGCGGTGTTCTCCACCTCCGAGGTGCGCTTCGGGATCATCCCGGCGGTGATCAGCCCCTATGTGCTGCGCGCCATCGGCCCGCGCCAGGCCCTGCGCTACTTCCAGAGCGCCGAGCGGATTCCTGCCGGGCGTGCCCAGGCCCTGGGCCTGGTGCACGAAGTCGTGCCCCGGGATCAGCTGGATAGCGCCCTGGCCGCCCTGGTGGCGCCCCTGCTGGCGGGCGGCCCCGCTGCCCTGCAGGCAGCCAAGGCCCTGGTGGCCGACGTGGCC
>JAJTBM010000503.1 GCA_021286885.1 Rhodocyclales bacterium | reverse complement strand
GCGAAGATTCTCGATGTCGATGGGGGCGCCGTCGATCCCATGATTGCGCTGCTGGGGGAAACGGGCTGGGCGGCGCTGGATGTGTTCGATCAAGTCCAGCTGCGGGCGGTGGTGGAGGTCTGCGCCCGGGCATCCAGCCTCTCGGAGGCCGGGCGCCACTTGTTTGCGGTATCCCGGCAGGGGCGCAAGCAGCCCAATGATGCAGACCGCCTGCGCAAGTATCTGGCCCGCTTTGGCTTGAGTTTTGAGCAGATCGGGCAGATCAAGCCACTTCGGTCGGGCTGAGGGCGGTGCCGTCCAGGCTGCGGAGCAGGATTTCGGCCACATGCAGCCCCCGACGCCCGGTGGCTTCTTCGCAGTGGCCGCGACAGGAAAAGCCGTTGGCGAGCAGAGGCGAAGTGGGCGCGTTCCTGATCGCCGGAAACAGGGCCAGCTCGCCCATGGCATCGGCCAGGGCCGCGTGCTCGGCCTCCAGCCCGAAGCTGCCCCCCATCCCGCAACAGCTGCTTTCGATAAATTCGAAGTCCAGAGCCGGGATCAGGCGCAGCACCTTGCGCATGGATTTCATGGCCCCCACGGCTTTCTGGTGGCAGTGGCCATGCACCAGCAACCGGGGGCCCAGCAGAGGTTGAAGCGGTAGTTGGAGCTGCTTGCGGTCGTGTTCCCGGGCGATGAATTCTTCAAACAAGTGAACCTGGCGGGCCAGGGCTTCGGCTTCCGGGCCCAGCCCCAGCTTGAGGTGATCGTCCCGCAGCGAGAGGATGCAGGAGGGTTCCAGCCCGATGATGGGATGCCCGCTGGCCAGGGCTGGGCGCAGGGCCCGCTGCATGCGCTGGGCCTCGTGGCGGGCGGCCTCGACCTGGCCCAGGGAAAGATAGGTACGTCCGCAGCATAGGGGGCGGTCGGCTTCTGCATCATCCGGGGCGGGTTCGAGCACCTGCACCCGATAGCCGCCCCGCGTCAGCACCTGGCAGGCTGCATCGGCGATGCTGGGGGAAAAATGGCGGGCAAAGGTGTCCACAAACAGGATCACCGTGCGTCCTTCTCCCTGGGGCTCGGGCGCTACAAAGGGCTGGGGGGCGGGCAGGGGGAGTTGGCGTTGGGCGGCAATCCCCACCAGGCGCTCGGCCAGCTGGGCTGCTCCGGGGACGCGATCCCGCAGCTTGATCAGGTTGCGCACGCTGCCCGGGTGGCGGGCCAGCAGGCGGGGCATGGCGGCAAACAGCCGATCCCGCAGGCGCACGCCGTTCAGGGCGTTGCGCTGGGCTTGGTATTCGATCTTGAGGGCGGCCATGTCCACCTGGTTGGCGCATTCCCGCTTGCAGCCCTTGCAGCCCACGCACAGATCCATCGCGGCGGCGAGCTCGGGGTGGGTGAAGGGCGTGAGCCCCAGCTCCCCGTTCAGGGCGGCCTTGAGCAGCACCACCCGCCCGCCGGGCGATTGAACCGGGTCTTGGGTGGCGCGAAAGCTGGGGCACATGACCCCCTTGGGGCTGCGCTGGCACTGGCGGTCGCTGATGCAGACCGCCACCGCCCGGGCAAAATCGCCGCCAGTGGCAGGGATGCCGGCATAGGCATCGCCCTGCCCGGCGGTTTCATAGGACGACCAATCGAGGTGATGTTTCATGGGGGCTCTCCAGAGATGGAGAGCCAAGCAAGCGGGGTGCCATGTGGTTTTGCAGGCAAAACCCGAGTATTGACGCGGAGGATGCAGGCGAGAGGCTTAGCGGGCTGTCGGCTTTGCGACAGGCGCAGCGTGGGGGGCCAGGCTCCAGCGTTGCCCCCCGTCCCGTTTGGAAAGATACATGGCCTGATCGGCGATTCTGATCAATTCGGGCAAGTGGGCGGCTTGGCGAGGAAAGAAGGCCGCGCCAATGCTGACCCGCAGATGAATGGGGTGATCGGGCAGGCTGACTCGGGCAATGGCATCCAGCAGCCGGTTGCATAGATGCTGCACCGCATCGGCTTGGTCGATGCGAGGGCAGATGAGGACGAATTCATCGCCGCCCATGCGGGCGAGCAGGTCGGTATTGCGTGCCACCTGCCGGAGGGCCTGGGCCACGTATTTCAATACCAGATCCCCGGTGGGGTGGCCGTGGAGATCGTTGATGGGTTTGAAGCCGTCCAGATCCAGCAGCAACAGGGCGCCCTGGGTGTGCCCATCGGCGAGCAGGTGACGGGCCTTGGTTTCGAGGCCATGGCGATTGAGGAGGCCGGTGAGCGGATCGTGGTAAGCCGCATCTTGCCATTCGCGCCGTTGGCGTTCGGCTTGGCGCATGCGTCTGAGCATGCAGATCATGATG
>JAJTBM010000502.1 GCA_021286885.1 Rhodocyclales bacterium | reverse complement strand
CTCGTCGGCCAGCTTCACGTACTTGGCTTCTGCGTCGGGTTGGGAGTGCACTGCAACGGTCTTGATGCCCAGTTCGCGACAGGCACGCAGCACGCGCAGGGCAATCTCGCCCCGGTTGGCGATCAGAATCTTTTCAAACATGGCAGGAATCCGCCTTAGCCGATGATGAACAGGGGCTCGCCGTACTCGACCGGCTCACCGTTTTCCACCAGGATGGCCTTGATGGTGCCGGAGAATTCGGATTCGATTTCGTTCATCAGCTTCATGGCTTCGATGATGCACAGCACATCGCCGGCAGAAACGCTCTGGCCCACTTCGGCCAGGGGTTTGGCGCCCGGGGCGCTGGCGCGGTAGAAGGTGCCCACCATCGGGGACTTGACCACCTGGCCATCGGGCAGCGCGTTGGCGGCCGGAGCAGCGGCAGCAGCCGGTGCGGCGGCGGGGGCAGCAGCGGCCACCGGGGCAGCGGTCGGGATCTGGGCCACGTAATTGACGGGGGCCGCAGCCGGGGCGTGCTTGGCGATACGGACCTTTTCTTCGCCTTCGGTGACTTCCAGTTCCGAGATGCCGGATTCCTGAACCAGGTCGATCAACTTCTTGAGCTTACGAAGATCCATTCTTGTTTTCCTCTTGGATGTTTATTTATGCGAAAACCGGCCCGGGAGAGGGGCCGGCCTTTGTTGTGTAGGTGCCTTGCCTCAGCCGCGTTCAGCGCGCAGGCGGGTGAGGGCAAATTCGAGGGCGAGCTGGTAGCCCTGGGCGCCCAGGCCGCAGATCACCCCCACCGCCTTGTCGGAGAAGTAGGAGTGATGACGGAAGGGCTCCCGGGCATGGACGTTGGACAGGTGCACCGCGACGAACGGAATGGCCACACCCGCCAGCGCGTCCCGCATCCCCACACTGGTGTGGGTGTACGCAGCCGGATTGATGATGATGAAGTTGACGCCTTCGGTGGAGGCCGCCTGGATGCGGTCGATCAGTTCGCCTTCGTGGTTGCTCTGGAAGGACTCCAGCAGCACCCCGTCGGCCTTGGCCCGGCTTTCCATCGCCAGGTGGATGTCGGCCAGGGTGGTATGCCCGTAGATGGTGGGCTCCCGGCGACCCAGCAGGTTCAGATTAGGGCCATGTAGAACCAGAATCCGTTGCTGCCGAATGTCATCCATGGTGGCTTCCTGAGTGGTGTTTTTACGCGTCATGGGTGCGAGTTTGCCGTAAATCGACGCAAGTTGTCCACCGAGGGGGGCTGCGCCAGATCAACTCCGGGTGAGATCGGTGAGCAGGTTTTCCAGTTCTGGCGCGGAAATCTGGCCCAGTTTTGCGTGGCGGATTTGACCGTTTTTATCAAGTACCAGAGTGAAGGGCAGGCCGGCAGCGGTGTTGCCCAGCTCGGTGGTCCACTGGGCCACTTCGGGCTCGGCGATGAGCAGCGGGAAGGGAATCTTGTACTGTTGCTGGAAGGTTTTGACGTTCTCGGCGGTGTCGATGCTGACCCCCACCACCTGTACCCCCTTGCCCGCAAACTTCTGCTGCAGGGTGGCCAGATCGGGCATTTCCTTGCGGCAGGGGGGGCACCAGGTGGCCCAGAAGTTGAGCACCAGCACCTGACCCTTGTAGGCCGCCAGTTGCTGGGGCTTGCCGGCCACGTCCGGCATGGGCGCCTTGAGCAGGGTTTGCAGGGTGCTGTCCTTGCTGGTGCTCAGGGTGACGGGCGGCGGCGGGGTATCGTTTTCGGCCAGCATATAGCCCCCCAGGCCGGCTCCGGCGGCAAGGGCCAGGGCCAGCAGGGGCTTGAGGGTTTTTTTCATGATTCGGCGTCGTTGGAGGCGCGGGCTTCCCGCAGCAGGGTTTCAACAGTGGCCAGGCGGGCCCGTTCGACGGGGCGGTTGCCGTTGCGCCGGCTGCTACGATCCCCCTCGGGGCCGTAGATGCGCAGCCGGAACGGCACTTCGCCGTAATCGAAGACCAGGATGGCCTCGGGGGCGTCGGGCTGAGTGCGGCGCGGCTCCCGGTGTTCGTAGGCCACATCCTGATTGATGAGAAAGATTTCGACTTCCTTGGCGCTCTCGGGGAAGAGGTCGATTTCCACGTCCGAATAGCGCCCGGCGGTGCCTTCCAGCACGGCGCCGGTGAGGTAGGGGCGGAAGGGCGCCAACTCGCGCATCACCTCAGCGGCGGCAGCGAGCATGGCTTGCTGACGTTCCTGGTGTTCTTCATCCTGGAACAAGGCCAGATAGTTGCGGACTTCGGCTTCGATCTCGGCGTTGTTGGGCAGCTCGTCGGCGTTGACGGCGCCCAGCTGGCGGG
>JAJTBM010000501.1 GCA_021286885.1 Rhodocyclales bacterium | reverse complement strand
GACCATCGCATCGACCTGACCCTCTACAAGCTGGACGCAGTGATGCAGGGCGATCTGGACGAAGTGCTGGCCGCCCTCACCGCCGAACACCAGGCCGAACAGCTGGCGGCCCTGGCCGAAGAAGGGCTCTGATGGTGCTGCCCACCACCCTGGGCGCCGCCCAGCAACTGGCCCGGGGCAGGATTCCGGCCAGCGAGGCACGCATGCTGCTGTGCCACTTGCTGGGCTGTGGCGCCGCCCAGATCAGTGCCTACCCGGAACGCCCCCTGACGGAAGCCCTCGCCCAGAGCTTTATGGAACTGCTGGCGCGCCGGATTGCCGGCGAGCCCATGGCTTATCTGCTGGGGGTGCGGGAGTTTTACGGGCGGGATTTCGCGGTTGGGCCCGCCGTGCTGATTCCCCGCCCCGATACTGAACTCATCATCGAACTGGCCCTCGAACTGCTGGGCCGGGACACCCGGGCCCCTATTCTCGACCTGGGCACCGGCAGCGGTGCCCTGGCTGTGACCCTGGCTCTGGAGCTGCCCACCAGCCAGGTGATGGCCGTGGATTTTTCAGCGGCAGCGCTGGATGTGGCCCGCCACAACGGCGAGCGTCTGGGCGCCCGGGTGGCCTGGCGGGAATCCGACTGGTTTACTGACGTGGATGCCACAGGCTTCGGGCTGATTGTCAGCAATCCGCCCTACATTGCCGAAGGCGACCCCCACCTGAGCCAGGGCGATCTGCGCTTTGAGCCGCCCACCGCCCTGGCCTCCGGCCCGGACGGGCTGGACGATCTGCGCCGCATCATCCACGCTGCGCCCGGCTTTTTGACCGATGATGGCTGGCTGCTGCTGGAGCACGGTTATGACCAGGCGGGCTTGGTCCGTGACTTGCTTGATCAGGCAGGGTATCGGGACATCCGCTCCGCCCGGGATCTGGCGAGCATAGAACGCGTCACCCTGGGCCGCCGCCCTTGACGCGGAATAACAGGCGGCCTAGACTTTTCCGATAAAATTACTCAACAATTCAACCCGTATTTACGAGAGACAAGAGGCCACGATGGACGTCCAAGCCACCATCCACGAACAAGTCACCACCCACCCGGTTGTTCTGTACATGAAGGGCACCCCCGCCATGCCCCGTTGCGGCTTCTCCGCGTCTGCCGTGCAAGTGCTGCGCGCCTGCGGTGTGAAGGAAGTGTTCGCCGTCGACGTGCTGGCCGATGAAGGCATCCGCCAGGGCATCAAGGAATACGCCAACTGGCCCACCATCCCCCAGCTCTACATCAAGGGCGAGTTTGTCGGCGGCTCCGACATCATGCGCGAGATGTACGAAAGCGGCGAACTGAAGCAGATGCTGGCCGACGTGGTCTAAGCACCTACGCAGCTTCGGCGTACGCAGCAAGCAGAAAGGCGATCCTCGGATCGCCTTTCTGCTTTTTTAGCGCCCACCTGCGCTCACATCGAAAAACCACCCAAAAAAAGAAAAACCCCGGGCCGAAGCACCGGGGTTGAACCTGTCCGGGAACCGAGCGGGAACCCGGACAAGAGGTGACTTTTGATGTTGAACCGAGGCTTGAATCCCGCTCGCTTAGTGGCTGGAGGCGGAAGCTGCACCCAGACCGGTTTCGGAGCGGATCAGCTGGGCGGCGAAGGCGGCGCGCTCTTCTTGAGCAGCCTTGCTGCGGTCCAGCAGGGAGAAGATCCAGATGCTCACGAAGCCGATGGTCATGGAGAACAGGGCCGGGGAGGTGTAGGGGAACCAGGCGGAACCCTTCGGGTTGCCGAGCACGGCTTCCCACACGGAGGGGGAGACCACAGTCAGCGCGACGGAGGAGATCAGACCCAGGAAGCCACCGATCACCGCACCCTTGGTGGTGCAATCCTTCCACAGCACGCTCATGAAGAGCACCGGGAAGTTGGCGGAAGCGGCAATCGCGAAAGCCAGGGACACCATGAAGGCGATGTTCTGCTTTTCGAAGGCGATCCCCAGAACCACGGCCACGATACCCAGCACGATGGTGGTGATGCGGGACACGCGCAGTTCGGAAGCGGAGTCGGCGTTGCCCTTCTTGAACACGGTGGCGTACAGGTCATGGGACACTGCGGACGCACCAGAGAGGGTCAGACCGGCCACCACGGCCAGGATGGTTGCGAAAGCCACGGCGGAGATGAAGCCGAGGAAGATGTTGCCACCGACGGCGTTGGCCAGGTGGATTGCAGCCATGTTGCCGCCACCCTTCAGGGCACCCTTGGCATCCAGGAACTCGGGGTTGGTCAGCACGAAGGTGATGGCGCCAAAACCGATGATGAAGGTCAGGATGT
>JAJTBM010000029.1 GCA_021286885.1 Rhodocyclales bacterium | reverse complement strand
AAGGATAAGGCCGCGGCCTGGAATGACTGGATGACCGGCAACAAGACCCCGGCCGCCGCACCCGCCGGTTGCGACACCACTGCCATCGACAAGAACGTGGCCCTGGGCCAGAAGATGCGCGTCAGTGGCACCCCGACCATCTTCACCGCCGATGGCAACCGCCTGCCTGGCGCCGTCCCCCTCGCCCAACTGGAACAGGCCATGACCCAGGCCGCCGGTGGCAAGGACGCCAGCAAATAAGCCTCCCCAAGCAGCGTGCGCGCTCGCCAGGTAGCACCACCGCCGTACAAAGCAGAACAGCCGGGAATCCCCGGCTGTTCTGCTTTGTGGCTTTAACTTTTAAAAACGGAAGAATGCGGCTGCTTAAGCGGCAATCCGGTCGTTGGCGGCTTGATAGACCGGACGGCAGGCAATAGCGGGGCGACCGATCAGGTTGCCCTGCAGCCAATCCATCCCCACTTCACGGGCGACTGCCAGCTGGAGCGGGTTTTCGATGTACTGGCACACCATGCGGCTGTTGAGGCGGCGGATTTCGGCGCTCAGATCCACCACGATGCGGCGCGCCAGACTCAGGTGACCCGAGTGGCCAATCAGGCTGCGATCCAGCTTCACGATATCCGGCCCCAGGGTTTCCAGGCGTTCCAGATCAGCACCATGGCGCCCAAAGTTGTCGAGGGCCACCCGGTAGCCCCGGCTGCGCTGCTGCTGGAGGGCTCGGGCGATGGGATTCACATCCGAGAGGCCGTCGTCGGTCACTTCCAGCACGATGCGTTCGGGGCTCAGACCGCAACGGCTCAACAGGGTCTCAAACTCCTGGCCGTGGTCCAGACCCGCCACGCGCAGCACCTGGGGATGCACGTTGAGGGACAGAAAACCATCCTGCTGGTCTTTTTCGAGCAAAAAGTTGAGGGCATGCAGACTGCGGCAGAACTGATCCAGGAACACCAGATCGGCATCCGACCCGGCCAGGTCGAACAGGCTTTCGGCGGGCTGGCTGAGGCCTTCGGCATCCACTAAATACAGATGAGCCTCATGCCCCAGCACCTGGCCGCTGGCGCTATCGGCTACCGGCTGAAACAGGCTATCGAGGGTCCAGGCGCCAAACTGCCCCTGCACCCGCCCTTCCGTCATTTTCAGGCCCACATCTTTCCCGCACTGGGACGGAAAAACGTGTTGGTGGCGCTGATTAACGTAATGAACGAGTTCGGTGAGGGGCATGATTTTTTCTCCGGTAATGCGGTGCGGCGTATGTCAGGCTAGGCTGTCTGCAAGATACAGACCAGTGATGCACTGCCCAACCAAGAATTTACGCGCAACTTATTACAGAATTCACATACCTGCCCCCCGCCCCTGAAAACAAGCGATAAATTTAACCAAGTGTAACTCAAAAAGCATATTTAGCGCGGCGTTTGATCCCGAGGCCATAGCACCCACATCTCCCCTTTCTGACGCATCCGCCCTGCCATGGTGCCGGCGTCGAGCCCGAAGCCCCAGAAGAAGTCACCCCGCACGCCGCCCTTGATGGCAGAGCCGGTATCCTGGGCCATCATCAGCCGCTGGAGGGGCTGGGTGCTCAACGGATTGGTGGTCGACAGGAACACCGGTGCGCCCAGGGGCACGCTGCGGGGATCCACCGCCATGCTGCGCCCTTCGGTCAGGGGCTGCCCCAGCGCACCCACCGGGCCGCCCGGGGTGTTGGGCACTTCCTTGAAGAAGATGTAGCTGGGATTCACCGCCAGCAGCTCGTTCAGGCGCGCCGGGTTGGCCCGCACCCAGTTCTTGATGCCATCCATGGAGGCCTGCTCCAGCTTGAGTTCGCCCTTATCCACCAGCCAACGGCCAATGGATTGGTAGGGATAACCGTTGGTATCCCCATAGGCCAGCCGCACCAGACTTCCATCGGGCAGCTGTACCCGCCCTGAGCCCTGAACCTGCATGAAGAACAGCTCGATGGGATCGGCCGCGTACAGCAGGGTTTTGTGGGCAAAACGCTCCGGCATCCGGTTGATCTCGGCCCGGGTGTAATAGGGCACCACCTTGTTGTGTCCGCCCATCCGGCCCCGCACCCGCAAGCCCTTGAGCTCAGGATAAGCATCGCTCAGATCCACGTTGAGCAAGTCATCCGGCACCCCGATGACGGGCCAATTGTAATCCCGCGACTTGGCACGGCTGCCCCGGATCAGGGGTTCGTAATAACCGGTGATCAGGCCTTCCTTGGTGCCATCCTGATTCAGCACCCGCCAGGGGCTGAAGCGCCCTTCAAAGAAACGGCGGATTTCGCTGCCCGAAGGGGTCGTCCCCAAGGCACGCCCTGCCTCGCACACGGGCTGCCACACGGGCTGACGGGCCAACCCCCGGCACGAGGCCATGAAGGCTGGCCAGGACTCTTCCAGTGCATCGGCGTTCCAGCCCGGCAGCTCGGACCACTCTGCCGGCTGGAGCGGGCGCCCCAGGGACGGCACGCTCGCCAAGGGCGGGCTGCTGCGGGTAGCAGCGGGCGGCGCAGCCACGGGCCCAGGCGAGGCAACCGGGGCGGGCACTTCGGAACGGGATTCAACCACCGGCGCAATGGGCGTACTTGAACACGCCGCCAGCACCAAGGCCGTCAGCAGGGGAAAGGCAGACTGAACACGGAGAAATCGGGGCAACATGGATGGGGTACACTCGCGCCTGGCAAAACAAAGCGCCCGAGTATAGCGAGGCTTGCTGCAACCCGGGCCGGAAAAAAGGACTCTTTCCATGTGGCTGATCGGCCTTGAACTGGGCATTGCTGCCCTTCTGCTGCTGGTGGTCGGTCTGGCCCTGCGAACGCCCAAGCAGCAGGACAACCCGGAAACGGAAACGCCCCCCCATGAATGATTTCACCCCCCTCATCACCCGCGCCGAGCGTCTGCTGGAGCGCCTCGAAAGCCTGCTGCCGGGCGGCGCCCCGGTGGCCCCCGACTGGAACGCCGCCATCGCCTTCCGCTGGCGCCGCAAGCAGCAGATGACAGCCCTGGTTCCGGTGCGCCGCCCCCACCAGATCCGCCTGGATGATCTGCAGGACATCGAAGACAAGAAAGCCCGCATCCTTGCCAACACCCGCCAGTTTCTGGCCGGCAAGCGGGCCAACAACGTGCTGCTGACGGGCGCCCGGGGCACTGGCAAATCTTCCCTGGTGAAGGCCATGCTCACCGAGTTTGCCAACCAGGGCCTGCGCCTGATCGAGGTGGACAAGGATGATCTGGTGGATCTGCCCGACATCATCGAGCTGCTCCACGACCGGCCCGAACGCTTCATCGTGTTCAGCGACGACCTCTCCTTTGAAGACGGCGAGCCCGCCTACAAGGCCCTCAAGAGCGTGCTGGACGGCTCCCTCGCCACCCTGCCCGACAACGTGCTGATCTACGCCACCTCCAACCGGCGCCACCTGATGCCGGAATACTTCGCCGAAAACGCCGCCACCAAGCACAAGGACGGCGAAATTCACCCGGGCGAGGCCGTCGAGGAAAAAATCTCCCTGTCCGAACGTTTCGGCCTGTGGATTTCCTTCTACCCCTTCAGCCAGGACGAATACCTGGCGGTGGTGCACCACTGGCTCAGCCAGTTCGGGGTGCCCACCGATGCCATTCCCGCCGCCCGCACCGACGCCCTCCAGTGGGCCCTGCTGCGCGGCTCGCGCAGTGGCCGGGTGGCCTGGCAGTTCGCCCGGGATTACGCCGGACGGTTTGAAGCATGAGCGCCCCCACCAAGAAAAACGTGCGGGTGGCCGCCGCCGTGATCACCCGCCCCGACGGCAGCTTCCTGCTCGGTCAGCGCTGTGCCGAAACCTTCTATCCGGGCTACTGGGAGTTTCCCGGCGGCAAGGTCGAAGCCGGCGAAACGCCGCGCCAGGCCTTGATCCGCGAACTCCAGGAAGAACTGGATCTGGAAACCGACGAAGCCTGGCCCTGGCTCACCCGGGAGCACGACTACGAGCACGCCCACGTCAAGCTTTACTTCTTTGAAGTGCCGGCCTGGCACGGCGAGCTGCGTGACCGGGTACACAGTGCCCTCTCCTGGGAAATGCCCGGCCAGGTGCAGGTGGGCCCCATGCTGCCCGCCAACGGCCCCATCCTGAAAGCCCTCGCCCTCCCGCGCCAGATGGGCATCACCCAGGCCCATGCGGTCGGCGTCGCAACCCAACTGGCCCAGCTGGACGGGGCCCTCGCCCGGGGGCTCAAGCTGGTGCAGATCCGCGAAGCCGCCCTGCCCGCCGACGCCCGGGAAAGCTTTGCCCAACAGGTAGTGGAACGCTGCCACGCCCACGGCGCCCTGGCCCTGGTGAATGGCGATGCGGCCCTTGCCCGCCAGATCGGCGCCGATGGGCTGCACCTGCCCGCCGCCCAGCTTGCCGCCTGCAGCACTCGCCCCGACTTTGAATGGGTGGGCGCCGCCTGCCACACCCGGGCCGAACTGGAGCACGCCGCCCGCCTGGGGCTGGATTACGCCCTGCTGGGCCATGTGCTGCCCACCCCCAGCCACCCGGATGAGCCCGCCCTGGGCTGGGATGAATTCAGCGCCCGGGTGGCCGAACTCTCCATCCCGGTGCTGGCCTTGGGCGGCCTGGGGCCCGATGCCATGGCCACCGCCCGGGCAGCGGGCGCCCACGGCATCGCCGCCATTCGAGGGATCTGGACCCCGGCGGGCTGAAGCCACCCTTCGCCCAAACACAAAGGCCGCCCCGAGTCATCGGAGGCGGCCTTTGTGGCTTTATGCGGCGCTTACGGATTACGGCGCAGGAGCGGGTCTGCGTCTTCATCCAGGGGCTGCTCGCCCGCGATCCGGTATTCATCCTTGGCCCAGGCGCCCAGGTCGATCAGGCGGCAGCGTTCGGAGCAGAAAGGGCGATGCGGGCTCTGGGGGCCCCAAGCCACCAAAGTGGCACAGGTGGGGCACTTAACCTGGCGAACAGGGGTTTCGGACATCGGGAGTGAGTCAGGCTATCAGGTTATCAGGTTCAGAGATTGCAGAAAGTCAGCTCAAACGGCACATCCGCCGTGGCCTGACGGGGGCGCGCCACGCACTCGGCCTGCATGAAGCGGATGTTGAGGGCGTACTTGTTGGCGCTGGTCTCGGGCACGCACATGGCTTCGAGCTTGAGGGATACCCGCAGCATCTGCACCGTGCGCCCGGTCATGGTCATCTGGAAGGCGCCCTTGGCAGCCTGCATTTTTTCCGGCTGACCGCTGGCGCGCAGCAGACGCAGCACAATGGCCAGCCCGTCGCGCAGGGGCAGAAGCGGATTGAGCCAGGCCTCCAGATCCTTGCGCCGCTGCTCGGGGGAACGGCAGCGCCAGTGGTGGTAAGACGGCAGGTCGAACTCACAGGCGCCCCCGGGAATCGCAGCCCGGCTGCGGATGTTCATCAGCCACTCGTTTTCGCGCAGGTACTGGCCAGTCTTGCCCGCCATGGCCAGGAGCGAGGCGGAAGCCTGTTCGATCTCATACAGGGCACCGGCCAGCGCATCTTCGGAAATCTGGGGATTGTTGCGAAACGAGACCAGAATCTGGCGCTGGCGCTCCAGCTCCTGCACCAGATCAACCTTCAGATCGGCCCGGCTCGCCACTTCAAGGATTTCGAACAGGGTCTGGAGCGCCACGTGGTGCTCCATGGCCCCATCGGCCTGGAGAAAATGGGCGACCTTGGCGAACAGGTCTTCCAGTCTGAGAAGCGTGCGGACCCGCTCGTTGAGGGGATATTCGTATGTGATCACGCGCGGGCCTGGGAGGGATGTTTAACAATATCGAACGGACCGGCGGGCATCATATCACAGGGCATTTCCAGAAGCCGCCAGGCTCAGGTAGCGGGGGTGCAGGGTGGCCACCCGGGTGGCCAAGTGGGCCAGCCCGTCAGCGTTTTCGATCACGTCATCGGCCACCGCGAGACGTTCGGCGCGGCTGGCCTGGGCTGCCATGATGGCGCGCACCTGGTGTTCATCCAGCCCGTTGCGGGCCATCACCCGGGCCACCTGCACGGCTTCAGGGCAATCCACCACGCAGATGCGCTGCACCCGCTCCCGGTAACTGCCCGACTCCACCAGCAGGGGCACCACCAGCACCGCATAGGGGCCCGAAGCTGCCGCGCACTGGCGGTCACTTTCGGCCCGGATCATGGGGTGCAGAATAGCCTCCAGACGACGCCGGGCGTCAGGCGTTTCAAAGGCCAGGGCCCGCATCGCCGGGCGGTTGAGGGCCCCATCGGGGTTCAGCACCCCGGCGCCAAACTCGGCCTCCAGGGCGCCCATCGCCCCGCCTCCGGGGCCGGTGAGCCCGTGGGCGATCAGGTCGGTATCGATCACCGGCACCCCCAGGGCCGCAAAGCAATTGGCCACCGCCGTCTTGCCGCTGCCAATGCCGCCGGTCAGCCCGAGAATCCAGGCACTCACGGCGCGCACTCCAGGCGCGAGAGGCCCTGCATCTGTTCGGTCAGGGTGCTGGTGAAATCGGTGAGCACATCGCTCGGGCCCCGGATTTCCACCCGCATCAGACTCCCGCCCCGGGCCTGGATCTGGGCGCTGCGCACCCCCTTGCCCTTGAGCAGATCCAGCAAACGGGCTGCCCCCTGCTCGGTCTTGTACAGCCCCAAAGAAATGGCATGCTGATTCGGGCCCCCATCGTTCACGATGAAAAGGTCGGTGACGCCCAGCTTCTGCAGCTCGGTCAATTTGCGCTCTGCCGCATCCCGGGAGCCCAGGGAAGGAATATGCACCCACCAGGAGCTGGGGTTGTCGCCCCGGGATTCAGACACCTTCAGCCCATCGGCCTTCACGGCCCGCGCTTCGATATCCCGGGCCCGCTCGGCATTCAAACCGCCAAAAGCGACACAGGCCAGGGGGGCGGGCGCTTCAGGCTGGGCCGGGGCCGGGGCGGGCGCCGCGCCCTTGTCGGTCGGCGCAGCCACCGCCACCGGCGGCTGGGCTAGGCCCGGCATCAAGTGCATACGCTCGGCGTTGAGCTGATTCTCGAGCCGCTCGGGCTCCCCTTTCGGCAGCCCGTTACCCAGCCAGCCTTTCCAGACCGCCAACGCCAGCACATTGGCCAGCCCCAGCACAAGCACAGTCGCACGCAGTGAATTCATGAGCTCAAGATCAGTCAATACCCGCCGAGGCAGGGAAAGTATCAGCAGCCAGCACTCGCACCAGCCCTTCCAATACCAGATTGTCCACCACCCGTAACGGGCAGCCAAGATGGGGCAACAAGGCCGGCGCCGCGCCGCCATTGAGCAGGCAAAGGGGCTCGGGCAGCCCGTCCAGCTGGCTAAACATGCGCTCGATGGCCCCCACCTGGGCGTGGATGCAGCCGCTCAAAATGGCATCTTCGGTCTGGCGCGGCCAGGTTGCAAAGCGGCCTTCATCCGGCGGCAGCTGGGCCGTATTGCGGGCCAGGGACTGGCGCATCAGGCTCAGGCCGGGCAGGATCAACCCGCCCCGGAACACGCCTTCTGCGTCCAGCACATCCACCGTGGTGGCGGTGCCAGACGTCACCACCAGGCTTGCCCCCGCATGCAGAGCCCGGGCGCCGATCAGGGCGGCCCAGCGATCCGCCCCCAGGCGGGCCGGATTCAGATACTGATTGGACACGCCACAGGCAGCATCCACGGGGCGCAGCCAATCGACCCGGAGCGCCAGGGCTGACGCGAGCCGTGCGGCCACTTCAGCCCCTGCCACATTCGCCCCCAGCACCCGGGCCAGGGGCGGAAAACCCGCCACCACGGCGGGCCAGCCGTCGAGCTCGGTCAGCGCCAGAGCCCCCTGGGCCTGCCAGGCTTGGCCATCGTGCAGCCCCCACTTGAGGCGGGTGTTGCCCACATCCAGCAGCAGATCCATCAGGCCAGCCTCAGGGAGACTTCGCCCGAGAGCACCCGCACGCGCCCCTCGGGGGTGTCGAGCAGCAGGGCGCCGTCTTCATCCACCCCGGCACAGTTGCCGCGCTGCTCGCGGGTTTCATCGATGATGCGTACCGGCAGCCCGGCAAAGGCGTTGCGTTCTTCCCAAGCTGCGCGCAGGGCCCCAAAACCAGCGGCACCGTACACGCCAAACAACCCATGCAGGCGGGTCAGGATCAGGGCCAGGAGTTCGTTGGGGCCGGGGGGCACATCCAGGCAGGCGGCCAGGTCAATGACACCGCCTTCGTGGGGAATGTCCGCCTCGGGGGGCAGATGCAGGTTGATCCCGATCCCCACCACCGCCGCGATGCCCCGGCGCTGGCCCGAGCTGAGTTCCACCAACACCCCGGCCAGCTTACGGCCATGGATCAGCACATCATTCGGCCATTTGAGCTGCACGCCCGCGACGCCCAACTGCTCCAGCACCTGGGCCAGGGCGAAGCCCACCACCAGCGACAGCCCGGCGGGCACCGGGGCGCCCGGCGCAAACTGCCACAGGGAGGAAAAGGTCAGGCTGGCACCGGGCCAGGATTGCCACACCCGCCCACGCCGGCCCCGCCCAGCCGTCTGGCGGTCAACGGCCAGCACGGGCACTCGACCATCCTGGGGCAGGGGCACAGCGCTCAGCTGGGTGTTGGTGGAATCGCACTCGGGGCGCAGGTCCAGCGCAAAAGCGCCGGCCAACCCGGCCAGCGCCTGCTCAACCCGCGCCCGATCCAGGGCTTCAAAATCGGAATTCAAGACATACCCGTCCATCAGACAAGGCAGCCATTATGGAGGATGCGCCCCTTTACGGGAAACCATACGCCATCAGGCCTCGTTACCTTCCTCCAGACCCAGTTCCTGGATCTTGCGGGTGATGGTGTTGCGCCCGATGCCCAGGAGTTGAGCAGCCTCGATGCGCCGCCCGCCAGTGGCGGCCAGGGCACGCCGGATCAGGATGCGCTCGAAATCCCGGTTGAGCCGGTCGAACACCTCGCCCGGGTGCTGGGTCAGGGCCCGATCCACCTCGGCCATGAGGGCATCGCACCAATTGGCGGGGGCTTCCCGCTGGGGCTGCTCCTTGAGCTCGGGGGGCAGATCGGCGACCTCCACCGTCTGGCCCGGGGCCATCACGGTGAGCCAGTGGCACAGGTTTTCCAGCTGGCGCACATTGCCCGGGAAATCCAGGGTCTGCAGGTACTTGAGGGTGTTTTCGGAGAGGCGCTTGGCCTCCACCCCCAACTCCTGGGCCGACAGCGTAATGAAATGCTTGGCCAAGGCGGGGATGTCTTCGCGCCGTTCGCGCAGGGGCGGCAGACGCAGCCGGATCACGTTGAGGCGGTGGAACAAGTCTTCCCGGAACAGCCCCTGGCGCACCCGGTCTTCCATGTTCTGGTGGGTGGCGGCGATAACGCGCACATTGGCCTTGATGGGCTGATGGCCGCCCACCCGGTAGAAATTGCCATCGGACAGCACACGCAGCAGCCGGGTTTGCAGCTCCGAGGGCATGTCGCCGATTTCGTCGAGGAACAAAGTGCCGCCTTCGGCCTGCTCGAAGCGCCCTCGGCGCATGGTCTGGGCGCCAGTGAAGGCGCCGCGCTCGTGGCCGAAGAGTTCGGATTCAAGCAGATCCCGGGGAATCGCCGCAGTGTTGATCGCGATGAAGGGGGAATCCCGGCGCGGGCTATGGCGATGCAGGGCGCGGGCCACCAGCTCCTTGCCTGTCCCGGATTCGCCGTTGATGAGCACCGTGGCGTGGGATTGGGACAGCCGGCCAATGGCGCGGAACACCTCCTGCATGGCCGGCGCCTGGCCGAGGATCTCAGGCACCGCGCTCAGGACCTCTTCCACGCCCACCTGCTGGGCGCTCTCGTCGATGGCCCGGCGCACCAGCTCCACCGCCTGATCCACATCGAAGGGTTTGGGCAGATATTCGAAGGCGCCCCCCTGGAAGGCCGCCACCGCACTATCCAGGTCGGAATAGGCGGTCATGATGATGACCGGGATATTGGGAAACCGGGTCTTGACCTTGGACAGCAGGGTCAGGCCCGACTCGCCCGGCATCCGGATGTCAGAGAGCATCACCCGGGGCGGCTGGGATGTGGCTTCCAGGGCGGCAATGGCTTCTGCCGCCGTCCCAAAGCTCTTGTACGGAATCTCCTCCCGGGCCAGGGCCTTTTCCAGCACCCAGCGGATGGAGCGGTCGTCATCAACAATCCAGACAGCGTTCATGGTCATGTCAGCGCACTTGTTATCTGTGGCGCCCTGATGCGGGCACCATCGTGTTTCTGTTGGCCCCGCGCCGGGAAGCCCCGACGGCGGGGAAAGCGGTCAGGCGTCGGCGTCCCGGGTGATGGGCAGGTACACCGTGAAGCAGGTGCGCCCCGGGTGGGATTCCACATCAATGGCGCCCTGGTGCTGCTCGATGAAGCTCTGGGCCAGGGAGAGGCCCAGCCCGCTGCCGTTTTCCCGCCCCGAGACGAGGGGGTAGAAGATTTTGTCGCGGATTTCATCCGGCACGCCGGGGCCGTTGTCGATCACCTGCAGTTGCAGGGCCAGCTTGAAGCGACGCTTGGCGAGGGTGATCTGGCGGGCCGCCCGGGTGCGCAGCACGATCTCGCCCTGGCCATCCATGGCCTGGGCGGCGTTGCGGGCGATGTTGAGAATGGCCTGGATCAGCTGTTCCCGGTCGCCGGTGATGAAGGGCAGGCTGGTGTCGTAATCGCGCCGCACATCCACCGCCGGAAATTCGGCCAGGATCAGGCGGCGCACCCGCTCCAGCACATCATGGGCATTGAGCTGGGAGGGCTGCATCATCCGGTGGGAGGTGAGCAGCCGGTTCATCAGATCCTGCAGCCGGTCGGCCTCGGCGATGATGACCTGGGTGTATTCGCGCAGCTGCGGGTCGTTCAGCTCCCGCTCCAGCAGCTGGGCAGAACCCCGGATGCCCCCCAGCGGGTTCTTGATTTCGTGGGCCAGATTGCGGATCAGCTCCCGGTTGGCCTGCTGCTGGTGGGCCAGCTGTTCTTCCCGGGCCACCTTGAGGTGGGCATCCATGGGGCGGAACTCCAGCAACAACCGGGCATCCCCCGCCTCGACGGGGGTCACGGTGCAATCCAGATGCAGGGTATCCATGCCGGGCCTGACGATGGTCAGGTTGTGGCCGGTGTAGCTCCAGTTATCCCGCAGCACATTATGGAGGGCCGTGCCCAGCCCGCTGGGCTCGCCCAGCAAGCGCCGCAGCGAGTAGCCGATGGTCTTGCGGCTGCTGACTGCGAACAGGTTTTCTGCCCCCGGGTTCAGGTATTGGACGATGAGTTCATCGTCCACCAGCACCACGGCGGATGAAAGCAGCTCCAGGCCCGAGAAGGCGGGGTGGGCGCAAGGGGTGAGATCGGTTTGGTCGTTCTGCATAGTGCCAGCTTTATGCAAGAAACAGACCAATCATGGGCACGGACGCACCATCCCGGGGAATGGCCCAAAACCGTGCATCAGCGCAGGTTGGCCAACTCCCGGCGCAGGGCTTCGATATTGCGCTCATGCATCTGCACCTTGTCCTTGTAGGGCTGCAAACGGTCGAGAACCTTCTGATAATTGCGCTCATCCCCGTAGCGCACGGCCTCTTGCTCGGCCAGTTCCTTCTGGGCGGCTTCGAGGGCCTTCTGCTCGGTGGCCATTTCTTTTTCGAGAATGCCACGCCGGTCGTTATCCCGGGCTTTTTGCACCGAGGGCTCCACTCTGGGGAAGCTGCCCGGCGACGGTGCAGAGGATGCACCACTTTGGGGCGCCGAGGCCCCAGGGTTACGCACCGCAGCAGCACCACTGCCCCCGGGCACCGAAGACACGGCTTGATCCTGAGCCAGCAGGGTGCAACCCTTGCCCATGCCCTTGGAGTTGGTATAGGTCACATGCCCGGTAGGATCCAAGCACTTGTATACGTCGGCCCAAGCCTGGCCAGCCAGCGTCAGGCCACACACAACAACAATCGGAAATTTCATGGGGACAGGGATTCCGGAAAACGCGACTAGTTTAGGGAGTGGGCCCGCCGAATACAAACAATGCCTATGACAAATTGCAATGCCGGAGGCCAGGCGTAAAAAAAGGGCGGGCCCGAAGACCCACCCTTCTTTCAACGCAGGAGCAGTCAGCAGGCTGACCGCTCCGGCTAACCCCACGATTAGATGGAGTAGTACATTTCGAACTCGACCGGGTGCACTTCAACGCGCAGACGGTTCACTTCTTCCTGCTTCAGGGCGATGAAGGAATCAATGAAGTCGTTGCTGAACACACCGCCACGGGTCAGGAATTCGCGATCCTTGTCCAGGGCATCCAGGGCTTCTTCGAGGCTGGAGCAGACGGTCGGGATCAGTGCATCTTCTTCCGGCGGCAGGTCGTACAGGTTCTTGTCGGCGGGGTCGCCCGGGTGAATCTTGTTCTGGATACCGTCCAGACCCGCCATCATCAGTGCGGCAAAGCACAGGTAGGGGTTGGCACCCGGATCCGGGAAGCGGGTCTCGATACGACGAGCCTTGTCGCTGTTCACGAACGGGATACGGATGGAAGCAGAACGGTTCTTGGCGGAGTAAGCCAGCTTCACCGGAGCTTCGTAGTGGGGCACCAGACGCTTGTAGGAGTTGGTCAGCGGGTTGGTGATCGCGTTCAGAGCCTTGGCGTGCTTGATGATACCGCCGATGTAGTACAGGGCGGTTTCGGACAGGCCGGCGTAGCCGTTGCCGGCGAACAGGTTCTTGCCGTCCTTCCAGATGGACTGGTGCACGTGCATGCCGGAACCGTTGTCACCAACGATGGGCTTGGGCATGAAGGTGGCAGTCTTGCCGTATTGGTGGGCCACGTTCTGGACCACGTACTTCAGCAGCTGGGTTTGGTCAGCGCGGCGAACCAGGGTGTTGAACTTGGTGCCGATTTCGTTTTGACCAGCGTTGGCCACTTCGTGGTGGTGCACTTCGACGCCCAGGCCACATGCTTCAAGGATCAGGCACATGGTGGCGCGCATGTCGTTGAAGGAGTCAACCGGGGGAACGGGGAAGTAGCCACCCTTGACGGCGGGACGGTAGCCCTTGTTGCCGCCTTCGAACTTTTCGTCGGAAGACCAGGCTGCTTCTTCGGAGAAGATCTTGTGGTAAGCGCCGGACATGTCCACCTTCCACTCCACGGAGTCGAAGATGAAGAATTCGGGTTCGGGGCCGAAGTAGGCGGTATCACCGATACCGGAGGACTTCAGGTAGGCTTCAGCGCGGTTGGCGATGGAGCGGGGATCGCGGTCGTAGCCCTTGCCGTCGGCGGGGTCGATCACGTCGCAGGTCAGAACCAGGGTGGTTTCTTCGAAGAACGGATCGATGTAGGCGGAGTTGGGATCCGGCAGCAGCAGCATGTCGGAAGCTTGAATGCCCTTCCAGCCCGCGATGGAGGAACCGTCGAAGGCGTGGCCGCTTTCGAACTTGTCTTCGTCGAAGGCAGACACCGGCACGCCAACGTGTTGTTCCTTGCCCTTGGTGTCAGTAAAACGGAAGTCGATGAACTTGACGTCGTTTTCCTTGATGATATTCAGGACGTCTTGCGGGGTCGCCATAAAACTCACTCCTAACGGGTTGACGCTGCTACGCAGTGATGAAAAAAGGTAAGAACGACACTCTTGAATCAGCGGCAGGGGAAAGCACTAAGCGTGCCAAGCCCTCGCGCCTGATAGTGCATTGTGCCACAAGGATTCTCTGAGGGGCCTCAAAAAAACAAACGCACCAGTACGGTGCTCAAATCCACCGCATGCACCATCATGGTGCAATTCTGCATCCCAAAGCCACCTCCCCAAAATGGGGATGCAGCCCCTTCAACGTGCGTACCCGCTCCAGCAGGCGTGCCTTTTCAACCGGATCGAATAAAACCTCAGGCGGCAGGATCAGTTCCGCATCCACTCGATCCCCGAGATAGTGCAACACCACGGGCATGGGCCCGGACAGCCCCAAGGCCAGCCGCAACTCCTGCTCCAGCTGGGTGCGATCCGGCAGCGCGGGGGCCTGGGCGCTGCGCTCGTCCTCATCGCTATCCACATGCACCAGCACATCCAGCACGTCCGCGTGGGCTGCGCACAGGCGCTGGCGTACCAGCTCCGCCACCCGGTGGCCTTCAGAAACGCTGATCCGGGCCGGCACGCGCACATGCACATCCACCAAAATCCGGTGGGCCATGCGCCGGGTGCGCAGCTCATGCACCCCCAGCACACCGGAGGTATGGAGCACGGTTTCACGCATGGCGCCGGCCTCTTCCGGCGGGATGCCCGTGTCGATCAACTCCCCCAGGGCCTCGTAGGCCAGCATCAGCCCCATACGCAGGATCATGAACCCCACCAAAGCGGCGGCCAGGGGCTCCAGGAAACGGTAGCCCAGCAAACTACCGCCAATCCCCACGGCCACCACCAGCGAAGACGCCGCATCCGCCCGGGCATGCCAGGCATTGGCCACCAGCATGGGGGAACGCAGACGCTCGGCCACGGCCATCATGAAACGGAACAGTCCCTCTTTGGCCGCCAGGGTCAGCAAGGACATCCACAAGGCCATGGGATGAATCTCGGGCAGAGCATCCAGGGTTTGCAGCCGCCCGGCCGCCGTCACCAAAAAGCCCGCGCCCACCCCGGCCAGCACCAGCCCCAGCACCATGGAGGCCGCGGTTTCGTAGCGCCCGTGGCCGTAGGGGTGACGCTCGTCGGCGGGCACCGCCCCGTGGCGGCTGGCGTACATCACCAGAAAATCCCCGAGCAGGTCGGAGAGGGTGTGCATCCCATCCGCCACCAGGCTCTGGGCGTGGGCCAGCAGGCCCACCACGATCTGCAAGACGGTCAGCACCAGGTTGGTGCCCACGCTGACCCAGGTAGCGCGTTGGGCCTCCCGGGCGCGGGCCCCCTCCAGGGGCGGTTCGGCAGGAATGGGGCTAGGATCGACGCTCATGGCTTGCAGGCCCGGGGGGCACAGGTATACTCGGGGGTTCGCCATTCTAGCCGGATGTTTGTTATGGGAATCCTCAGCGAGACTCTCGCCCTTGCCCAGGAACGGGCCCGGGCTGCCAATCTGCCCTATGCCGGGGCCCTGACACCCCGCGAAGCCTGGGAAGTGCTCCAGGCCGCCGGCGGCTCTGCCCGCCTGGTGGATGTACGCACCCGCGCCGAGTGGGACTGGGTTGGCCGGGTACCGGGCGCCGTTGAACTCGAATGGCTGACCTACCCGGGCAACGAGCCCAACCCCCATTTCCTCGCCCAGCTCCAGCGACAGGTCGATCCAGAGACCCTGGTGATGTTCCTGTGCCGCAGCGGTGCCCGCTCCAACGCAGCGGCCACCCTGGCTACCCGCTCGGGCTATACCAACGCCTACAACATCCTGGAAGGCTTTGAGGGCGACAAGGATGCCCACGGCCACCGCAGCAAGGTCGGTGGCTGGCGTTTTGCCGGACTGCCCTGGACCCAGGGCTGACCCCAACAGGACTCATGATGCAAGCCATCCCC
>JAJTBM010000500.1 GCA_021286885.1 Rhodocyclales bacterium | reverse complement strand
GTCGGGGGCGGCGCTCAGGTGCAGGGTCGAGCCCTTGGTGCACAGCCGGCCAAAGTTGGCGGGGTGATCCGGGTCTCCCCGTACGCCGGTGATCCGGCCTGCTTCGTGTTCGATGATGACGCCGCAACCGACGCCGCAATAACAGCAAGTGGATTTGGTCTGTGCCATGGGTACTCCTTGGGGTCAGGAGTCCCAAAGCAAGCCATGTGCCACATAAAAAACCGCCCAAACCCTCTGAAATCAGCGGTTTGGGCGGCGGGGGTGGGGCATTTTTGCCCTGTATTGGGGCGGCAATGCACCGTAAGCGGGCCTGGCGCCGTGCCCGAAGGCGGGTGCAACGCTGGGCGCACCAGCCTGGGGCGGGGCCGGGCTCAGGCTTCGTGGCTCAGGGCCACCAGGGCGGCGCACTGGTCCAGGATGGGTTGGGGGATGGGCGTTGTGCCGGCCAGCATGGCGCGGATCAGGGCTGCGTTGGCGGCCACTTCGGGGGTGTCGGGCACCTCGGGGATGGGCGCTGCGCCGCCTTCTTCGGCTTCAAAAGCGGTGCGGGCACAGCCCCCCGCAAATACCTCCAGCCGGGGCCGGCGGCGCGGGTTGGCGAAGGCTTCGCCCTCGGTGCCGCGCAGCAGCATGGCGTGGCCGCCCAGGGCGCACAGGTGGGTGTGCATCCGCTCCAGGTATTCGGGGTGGGTGACGGACACTACCCGCAGGCTGCGCCCCTGGGCCGGGTCGAGCAGCTTGGCAAGCGTATGGGCGCTGCTGCGCACGCCCAGGCGCGGGCGCAGGGCGAGCAGGCGCACCAGGCCCGGGGCCAGGGTTTCCAGGTTGAGACAGGCGATGCGCGGCCCGGCCAGCTGGGCTTCGGCTTCGGCCAGGTTGGCGGCGGGGCGGATCTCCAGCGCATCGAGCAGTTCGAACGGACTCACCCGGGTTTCAAAATCGTGCCGCCCCTGGATCAGCACCGGCACCCCTTCCCGCGCCAGCAGCAGGGCCAGCAGGGGCATCAGATTGGGCTGGCGCCGGGCGCCGTTGTAGGTGGGCAGAATCACGGTGCGGGGGCCTGCCGGCACCTGGAGCTGGGCGGTGCGGGCATCCAGGGCGCGCTGGAAGCCGAGCAGTTCGTCGGGGCTTTCGGACTTGATGCGCATGGAGAGGATGATGGCGCCCAGCTCCAGATCCGGCACCTGGCCGTCCAGCATGGCGCCAAACAGGGCTTCGGCCTGGTCGGCGGTGATGGGGCGCGACCCTTTCGGGCCGCGTCCGATTTCCTTGATGAGGGCTGCGTAAGACATGGGGGCTCGGTCCGGCTGAAAAATGAACAGGGCGCAGTGTAGCGGATCGGCTCCGCCCTGGCAGGGCGCGCCCCGATTGCCAGCGCCGCGCCGCGCCGCTAGTCTCATGCCCTTGCGGGTTTTAAACCGATTTGAAAGGGATGCAGATGAAGCTGGGTTTCGTGGGTTTGGGCATCATGGGGCGGCCAATGGCGCTCAATCTGATCAAGGGCGGGTTTGAGGTGTGCGTATGGGCCCGCCGGGCCGAATCCATGGCGCCCCTGCTCGAAGCGGGTGCCCAGGCCGGGGCCAGCGCTGCCGATGTGGCCGCCCGTTGCGATGTGGTGTTCTCGATGGTGGCCGATGCGGCTGACGTGGAACAGGTGGCCCTGGGGGCCGCAGGCGTGGCCGAAGGTGCCCGCCCGGGCCTGATCTTTGTGGATATGAGCACCATCGCCCCGGCGGCGGCCCAGTCCATCGCCACCCGGCTGGCCGAGCGTGGCATCACCATGCTGGATGCGCCCGTGTCGGGGGGCGAGGTGGGGGCCATCAACGGTGCCCTGACCATCATGGTGGGCGGCGATGCGGCGGCCTTTGCACGCGTGCAGCCGGCCTTTGCCTGCCTGGGCAAGGCGGCCACCCTGATTGGCGCCTCCGGGGCTGGGCAGGTGGCCAAGGCCTGCAACCAGATCCTGACCGGCGTGGGGGTGATGGCGGTGGCCGAGGCCTTTAACTTTGCGCGCAAGAGCGGGGTGGATGCCGCCCGGGTGCGGGAAGCCCTGTTGGGTGGCTTTGCCTATAGCCGCATCCTCGAAAACCACGGCCAGCGCATGCTGGACCGCAATTTCAAGCCCGGCTTCAAGGCCTGGATGCACCAGAAAGACATGAACATCGTGATGCAGGAAGCCCACCGTCTGGGCCTCATGCTGCCCAGCAGCGCCGCCACCGCCCAACTCTTTAATGCGCTGGTGGGCAGCGGCATGGGCGAGGAAGATTCCATCGCGGCCCTCAAGCTGCTCGAACAGCTCTCGGGGGAATAATCCATGGCGTCTGGAGAGA
>JAJTBM010000499.1 GCA_021286885.1 Rhodocyclales bacterium | reverse complement strand
GAATCTTGGTGATGATGCTGCGGGGCAGCCCGTCCAGGGTGAGCAGGTGTTGCAGCTCACCGTGCTTGTTCAGTTGGGGGTTACGCATGGATCAGTCTCAGGGAGAAGGCGCCCGAGTTTTCGTCGCGCTCAAGTTGCAGGTTCTGCCCTTCCGCCAGGGGCTGGGGCAGGGTGAGGGCGCAAAAGCGCGGATGGATGGGAAGCTCCCGGCCACCCCGGTCCACCAGTACCGCCAGATCCACATGGCCCGGTCGGCCATAGTCGAACAGTTCGTTGAGGGCGGCCCGGGTGGTGCGACCCGTGAACAGGACATCGTCCACGATCACGATATGGGCGGCTTCCACATCGAAGGGGATTTCGGAGCGCTGGGGCTGGGGGTGCAGCCCCTTGGCGCCGTAGTCGTCCCGATAAAAACTCACGTCGATGGCCCCCAGGGGCTGGGTCAGGCCCAGCAGGGCATGGAGGCGTTCGGCGAGCCACACGCCGCCGGTGTGGATACCCACCAGCGCGGTGTCGGGCCCCACGTGGGGGCGCATGGATTCGGCCAGGGCGGTGACCAGCTGTTCTGCGTCAGGAAGCTGCATTTTGGGCACTTTCGAGATACTGCTGCACAATGATCTGAGCCGCAGCGGAGTCGAGCTGCGACTTCTGCTTGCGCCAGCCTTTTAGGCCGGCTTCGGAAAGGCGTTCTTGCGCTTCGGCGGACGACAGACGTTCATCCACCAGCACCACCGGCAGCCCGTAGCGGCCATGGAGCTGGTTGGCGAAGCGGCGGCAGCGAACCGTCATGGCGTGTTCGCTGCCGTCCAGATGGACCGGGAGCCCCACCACCAGGGTGGCAGGCTTCCATTCGGCCAGAAGTTTTTCGATGCCGGCAAAGCGGCCGGCATTGGTTTCGTCGTGGATGGCCGGCAGCGGGTGGGCGTTGCTGGTTTCCGTTTCGCCCACGGCCACCCCGATGCGGGCAAGGCCGAAGTCGAAACCGAGTAGGGTGCTCATGGCGGTATGTCGGGGCAGCCTGGGGCTGCAGATTCGGGGTGAGGCGAGGGATGGGGCTCAGGCGTGGCCGGCCACATCGGAAAGTTTGGCGTAATCCACGCCCAGGAGGCCCATGGCCGCCGTGAGGCGTTCTTCGACCGGCAACCGGAACACGATGTCGAGATCGGCGGGCACCGTGAGCCAGGCGTTCTGGGCCAGTTCTTCTTCAAGCTGGCCGGCAGACCAGCCCGCATAGCCCAGGGCCACCAGCACTTCGGCGGGTTCCCCTTCGACGGCGAGGGCCTGGAGCACATCCCGGGAGCTGGTGAGCCCCACCTGGGTGCCGCCGACCTTGAGGGTCGAATGCCAGTGGCCCGCCGGGCGGTGCAGCACGAAGCCCCGGTCGGACTGGACCGGGCCGCCAAAGTAAACGGGCCGCTCGGCCAGATCGGTTTGCTCAAGGGGGATATCCACCCGCTCGAACAGCTGACCCAGGGACATGTCGGTGGGACGGTTCACGATCACCCCCATGGCGCCGTTGGCATCATGCGCGGCGATGTAGGTGAGGGTGCGCGAAAAATTCTCATCCACCATGGCGGGCATGGCGATCAGAAAATGGCCGGTGAGATTGATGGTCGTAGTCACGGGTCTATTTTAACCTGCCAGGGGGCGTCCCGGGCAGTCTGCCGTGTTTTTCGGCAGCCCGGGGGATAATTGCAGGCTTTCTTGAACTTATCGCACAGGTCTTCGTCTTGATGGGGCGGTGATCCCGAAAGGCTTGCCGCGTCTGAAGTTTGAACGATGTCCGAAGGAAGCAAAATGTCCAAGGCCCTGGTGTGGTTCCGGCGGGATCTGCGTGATTTCGATCATGCGGCCCTGTTCCACGCGCTCAAGTCCCATGCGCAGGTGTACTGCGTGTTCGTGTTTGATATCGGCATTCTGGATGCCCTCCAGCAGCGGGCCGACCGGCGGGTGGAGTTCATCCATCGCAGCCTTCAAGCCCTGGATGGGGCCTTGCGGGCCCGGGGGGGTGGCCTGATCGTGCGCCACGGCGATCCGGTGAGCCTGATTCCCGCCCTGGCGAGCCACCTTGAAGTGGCGGCGGTTTATGCCAACCGCGACTACGAGCCCGCCGCCCTGCGCCGGGATGCGGATGTGGCGGATGCGCTGCGTACCCTGGGCATCGGCTTTCAGGATTTCAAGGATCAGGTGATCTTTGAAAAGGATGAGGTGCTTACCCAGGCCGGGCGCCCCTTCTCGGTGTTCACTCCCTACAAGAAAACCTGGCTCAAGCAGCTGGATGACTTCCAGCTCAAAGCCTATCCGGTGGAAAAATACGCCGCCCACCTGGCGCCGCCG
>JAJTBM010000498.1 GCA_021286885.1 Rhodocyclales bacterium | reverse complement strand
CCCCAAAGTGAAGTGATAAAGGCTCTGGAAGCCGGTGTCGTCCAGCCCCAGTTGGGCATGCACCGGATCATCAAAGAAGCAGCCGATGCCAGTGCCGCGCACCCCCGCCGCTTCGGCCTCCAGATACAGCATCTGGCCCAGAAAACCTGCTTCCTGGAGCAGGCGCCGATACAGGGCCGGAGCCTGCTCCACCCCGGGGGTAAAGCGGGCCAGCATCCCGAGGGCAAGGCAGGACTGGGCGGCAATTTCCTGGTGGCAATGCAGGCTGCGCACCAGGCGCTTCCACGCACTCGCCTCGCTCGCCTGGAGCTGATACAGGGCGGTGCCATAGCCCTCCACCGGCGCCAGAGCGCCTTGGCGGGCGGCCTGGACCAGCAGCTCTGGCCCATCTTCACCCCGAGGCAGCAAATAGAGCCCCGGCGCAAGGCCTTCAACCCGGTGGATGAAAAGCAGCAGCCCGATACGCCCCGGCATGGCCACGAGGGCCGCCACCAGCCGGGCGAAAGCAGCGGCGGGAAAGGTGTGACTGCCATCAAAACGCTGGGCGCTGCGTCGCTGGAGCAGCAGGGCCGACGGGTGGGCGTACGGGATGTCCAGGGCGGGCGCATCCACCACCGCCCCATCCGCCCCCCGGCTGGCAGCAGCCACCTCGGCCACCACCGGCCAGCGGAACATGGGAAAGCGATCCACCTGGCTCGCCACCCCGTACCAGCGGCTCTCCTGGGCCACGGCCTGCAAATCCGCCCCATCCGGCAGCGGGGCGGCTCGGCCTGGGGCCAGTTGCAGGCAGACCAGCAGCTCGGGCTCTTCCAGGGTGACTTCGGCCCGCTTGCCAGGGAATTCGTCTATCCGATCCAGGCCCAGCAGGGCGCCCAGGGTGGCGTGGCCCACACCTTCCACCCGCTCCGCGCCCCAGCCCTGGGTGGCTGCCGCGTAGTGGATGCCCGCCAGCGCATGGCCGGTATCCAGCTGACAGTAGCGGAAGGCCCGTTCGCCGTACTTCCAGGCTTCGCGCCACATCAGGCAGCTCAGGCCCAGGGCGATGGCCGGGCCGGGGGCGAAGGGACGGTCGTGGGCGGCGCGCAGCTCCAGGCTGTGGTCTTCGGGGCAGTAGTGATAAAGCCCATCCAGCAAACCTGCGATGCCGGCCACCAGCACATAGGTTTCGACCGGATGCAGATTGCCGCTGGACGGGTTGGCCCGCACCGCCCAGCGATCCGGCCCCAGGGTTTTCCAGGCGGTGATCCCAAACGAAAGATGGAGCAGCGCGCCCAAGCTGGCGAGCCCCGGGATCGCGGGGGCAGCGGGCAGCGGGGCGTGCTGTCGGGCCAAGGGGAGCGCCACCCGGGGCGCCCCTGCGTAATGGCGGAAGGGCGCCGGCTGGGCATCCCAATCCAGGGTGGATGGCCCTGCCGCGTAGGCCTCAAAGCGGTGCTTGGTGCGCGCATGGTAGGCCGCGACCCGAACACCGGGCGGGGGGCTGTCGATGGCAGGAGGAGCAAGGGGCGCGGCCATGGGAAACCTGACAATCGGGGTCGGAATGCCCCTCCCCAGCAAGATCAGTGCCGCCCGGCACAAGCCGCCCGGGCCGGGCGTGTGCCCCGCATCAAGGCCGCACCTGTGGGGTTTACGACACGCCCGGCGCTACAACATCCAGCGCCGGTAGCGAGCCAGGGCCCCATCCTGCCAGCGTCCCAGCAGGAGCTGGGCGGCCATGGCCCCAAACCAGGCGGTGGCCATGTCGCTCTGGGTATCCCAGGGGTCGCCTTGGGTGCCCAGGAAGGCGTCGGCCCCCTGCCCCATCATCACGGCGGCCTGCCATTCGATCAGCTCATACAGGGCCGAAATGGCGAGGCAGATGCAGGTAACGAGAAAGAACAGCCAGCCCTGCCCGCGTACCACGCCCTTGCGGATCAGGATTTCGCGGGCCACCAGGGCGGGCACAAAGCCCTGCATCCAGTGGCCGATCTTGTCGTAGGGATTGCGACTCAGTTCCAGCCAGTCCTGAAGCCAGAAACCCAGGGGCACTTCAGCATACGTCCAGGCTCCGCCCACGATGAGCACCAGGGCGTGGAGTGCGATCAGCACCTGTACCAGCCGGGTGAAAGGGAAGCGGGGATAGCTCAAGATCAGCAGGGGCGCAGCAATAAAAACCGGGGCCACCTCCATCCACCAGGTGGCCCGGTCGTGGGGCGCCCACCCGGACCAGACCAGGGCGGCCAGCACCAGCATCAGTAAACCGAGGGAAAAACGGGTGTCCGACTGAACCATGGGGGCGCTCCGCGCACAAAACCTGATTATGCCCCGCCCCAGGCCCAGAGGATTGACGCCCCCGCCC
>JAJTBM010000028.1 GCA_021286885.1 Rhodocyclales bacterium | reverse complement strand
GTCGCCAGCCCGCCGCGCGTCGGATCGCGCAAGACCCGGATCTCGGCGCCGCTCGCCAGCATCGCTTCGATCAGGCCATGCAGCGCGGCGCTGTCGGAACGGATCGGCGACTGACCGTCGGCCCCGGCAAAACCCAGGCTCTCGCGCTCGGCCAGGATGGCCATGCCATGGTCGCCGAGAAAACCGGAAACCAGGATGGCATCGCCGGGCCGCGCCCGTCGGCCGGACAATTCACGGCCCGCCGGCAGGACGCCGACGCCGGTGGTGGTGATGAACACCCCGTCGCCCTTGCCACGCTCGACCACCTTGGTGTCGCCGGTGACCACCGGCACGCCGGCAGCGTTTGCTGCCGCCGCCATGCTGCGCACAATGCGCTCGAGATCGGCCAGCGGAAACCCCTCTTCGAGGATGAAAGCCGCCGCCAGATACAGCGGCTGCGCGCCCATCACCGCGACATCGTTGATCGTGCCATGCACCGCCAGGCTGCCGATATCGCCGCCCGGAAAAAACAGCGGCGAGACCACGTGCGCGTCGGTGGCCATGACCAGCCGGCCGTCGCCGGCCGCCGGCAGCACGGCACCGTCGTCGCCCTGGCCGAGATAAGTGTTGCCCAGATGGCGGGCGAACAGTTCCGCGATCAGTTGCGCCATCGCCCGACCGCCCGAGCCGTGCGCCAGGTCGACCTGACCATGCCGCAGGTCGAGTGCCCGGGCATGGCCCGGCCGGCTCTTGCCTTCGTTCATTGCTTTTCCGCCTTTCCGTATTCCTGTCGCCGGCGCCACAACCAGAGCACCGCGGCGAGCATCAGCAGGTGACCGAGTCCGGCCGTCGCCCCGCCGATTTTGACATCGCCCGCGAGGACACCCCAGCGGCCGAAAATTTCCGTCCAGTCATGTTCGCCGCCACCGACCAGCGGCAACACCTGGGCGCGGGCGTCGCTCATGTAGCGCCCGATATTGAGCAGGTTCTCGCCCAGCCACAGCCCGCCGACCGCCATGCCGGCCATTTCGCCGCGTCGTCGGAAATGGTGCACGACGAGCAGCGGAAACAGCAGCTGGAACAGCGTCCCGCCGTAAACCATCAGGCGGTTGCTGAACACACCAACCAGCGGATGCCCGGCCTCGTGCAGCGCCAGATTGAAACTGTCGAGCACCGGCACCCAGCCCTCGCCGGAATACCAGCGCAGGAACAGGATCGCCAGCCAGGCGCCAGTCAGGCCGAGGCAGGCGGCCAAGCCCGGCGCAACCGGAGCACCATCGGGAAACAGATCATCATGCTCGCTCACGCCCGGACTCCACGGCGTCCGTCACAAAAGCCTGCCATTTCAGGGAAATTTCCGGCACTTTCCCGACCGTTAACCGGCTTTTGCCCAAACAGGCCGCTCATGCCTGGCTCGCCGTCCCACCGGCCACATCACGATAGCGGCCATAGGTGTAATGCGCCGCGCAGGCGCCTTCCGAACTGACCATGCACGAGCCGACCGGGTTTTCCGGCGTGCATACCGTGCCGAACAGCTTGCAGTCCTGCGGCCGCTTGACGCCGCGCAGGATGGCGCCGCATTCGCAGGCCTTGTGATCGGGCACCGCGGCGTAGGGCACCGGAAAACGCAATTCGGCGTCGAACTGCGCGTAGGCCGGACGCAGGCGCAGCGCGCTGGCGGGCACCGTGCCGAGACCGCGCCATTCGAATTCCTCGCGCACTTCGAAGACCTCGGCGACCAGCGCCTGCGCCTTGCGGTTGCCGTCGGGCGTGACGGCACGGGTAAATTCGTTTTCGATCTCGGCGCGGCCGTCGTTCACCTGGCGCACCAGCATGCGGATCGCCTGCATCACGTCGAGCGGCTCGAAGCCGGCGATCACCACCGGCTTGCGGTATTCCTCGGCGAAGTGGGCGTAGGGCCGGCTGCCGATGATGGTGCTGACGTGGGCGGGGCCGATGAAGCCATCCAGCGGCACCGTGCCCAGCTCGCGCACCTCGGGGGATTCGAGGATCGCGGTGATCGCCGACGGGGTGAGCACGTGGCAGCACAGCACCGAGAAGTTGGTGAGCCCGAGCGCCGCCGCCTGGCGGATCACCAGCGCGGTGGGCGGGGTGGTGGTCTCGAAGCCGATGGCGAAGAACACCACCTGGCGGTCGGGCTCCCGCTGAGCCAGCGCCAGCGCGTCGGCGGCCGAGTAGATCATCCGGATGTCGGCGCCGCGGGCGCGGGCACGGAGCATCGACAGGCCTTCGGAAGCCGGCACGCGCAGGGTGTCGCCGTAGGTGCACACCGTGACGCCCTCGTCCAGCGCGAGGCGGATCGCCTGGTCGATGCGGCCGATGGGCAGCACGCACACCGGGCAGCCGGGGCCGTGGATCATGCGCACCTCAGGCGGCAGCAGGTCGGCCACGCCGTAGCGGGAGATGGCGTGGGTGTGGCCGCCGCAGAACTCCATGAAGGCGTAGCGCTGTTCGGGTCGGGCTTCGCGCCGGATGGCGGCGGCGATGCCCTTGGCCAGTTCCCCGTCGCGGAATTCGTCGATGTATTTCATTTCACGCCCCTTCCCGGGCATCGCCCAGGGCTTGTTCCAACAGGCCGGCCTCGGCCATCAGCGCCAGGGTCTGGCGGGCCTCTTCCGGGTCCAGCCGGGTGAGGGCATAGCCCACATGGAGGATGACGTAATCCCCCACCACCACCCCATCGACCAATTCGAGGGAGATGGCCTTGCGAACCCCGCCCAGATCCACGAGGGCCTGGTGATCGGGCAGCAGTTCGACCACGCGGGTCGGAATGGCGAGACACATAGCGCAGTTTTCCTTGGTTTGGAGTATTTGACGCCCGCTTCAGGGCGCCTTTGTCGAATCGGCAGCCGCCCCCTGGCGGGCGACCCAGGCCTGGCCGAGGGCGATGCCCCCATCCCCCGCCGGCAACTGGCAGGCCTCAAACACCTGCAGCCCGGCCCCTTGCAAGCGCAGGCGCAGGCCCGCCGCCAGCAGGCGGTTATGCAAACAACCGCCCGCGAGCACCACCCGCCCCAGGCCGGCGGCCTGGGCGTGGAGCATGATCCAGCGGGCCAGCCCATCCACCAGGGTGGCATGGAACAAGGCCGCGCCCTGGGCCGGGTCGTCCTCTTGGATCAGCCGGGCCAGGAGCGGGCGTAGATCCAGGATCGGGCCCGCGCTGGCGCAACTTTCTTCCAAGGGCGGCACGCACCCCGGGCGGCGGGCCAGGGCTTCAAGCTGCATGGCCGCCTGGCCTTCGTAGCTGATGCGCCGCACGATGCCGAGCAGCCCGGCGCAGGCATCAAACCAGCGCCCCAGGCTGGTGGTGGTGCCTGCCCGGCCACTGTCCAGCAGGGCAAGCACGGGGCCCAGGGCGGGCTCATCGGCAAAGCGCGTACGGGCCAGATCCGTCCGCCCCAGGGCATGCAGCACGGCGACCGCCAGACGCCAGGGCTCCCGGGCCGCCTTGTCGCCCCCGGGCAGGGCCAGGGGCGCCAGATGGCCGATGCGCTCGCACGCGGCCCCGTCCACCCGCAGCAGCTCGCCACCCCAGGGCTGGCCGTCGCTGCCCAGCCCAACCCCGTCGGCAGCAAAGCCCAGCACCGGCCCTTCGAGTCGATGTTCGGCACACACCGCCGCCACGTGGGCGTGGTGATGCTGAACCGCCAGGGTGGGCACGTTCAGTTCTTCGGCCAGCTGGAGAGCTAAGCGGCTGGAGTAGTAATCGGGATGGGCATCGTGGGCGATGAGGGCCGGGCGCTGCTGGAGAATGCCCATCAGATGCCGGGCACTTTCTTCCAGCGCCACGCAGGCCGCCGGGTTATCCAGCCCGCCCACGTGCTGGGAGACAAAGGCTTCGCGCCCCCGGGTGAGGCAGGCGGTGGTCTTGAAATGGCCGCCCAGCGCCAGTACCGCCGGCCCCTCGCCCGCCAGGGGCAGAGCGCGGGGGGTAAAGCCCCGGGCGCGGCGCAAAAACTGCAGCCCGCCGGGCAAATCGCTACGCCAGCGCAGCACCGAGTCATCGCAGCGGATCAGGATGTCCCGGTCGTGCACCAGCAGCACATCGGCAATCCCCTTGAGGCGGGCCAGGGCTTCGGTGTTGTCGCGCACCAGGGGCTCGCCGTGGGGATTGGCGCTGGTCATCACCAGCACCAGCGGCTGGGGCTGCTCCAGCCAGGCGGTGCCGGCGGGCCGGCCTGCGGCCTCGTGGAACAACAGGTACTGGAGCGGCGTGTAGGGCAGCATGGCGCCGGCCTCGTCGAGCCCAGGGGCGATGCCGGCCAAGGCCGCATCAAAGCCGGGCTGCTTGCCCAGCAGCAGAATCGGGCGCTGGGCACCACTCAGGGCAGCCGCCTCCGCCGGGCTGCAGCGCAGCCAGGGGGCGAGGCTGGGGAGCCCGGCAAACATCAGGGCCAGGGGCTGATCCGGGCGCCGCTTGCGGCTGCGCAGACGGGCCACGGCCTCCGGGTTGCGGGCGTCGCACACCAGATGAAAGCCCCCCAGGCCCTTGATCGCCACAATCTCACCCGCCCGTAGGCGGGCCAGGGTGCTGGCGATGGGATCACGGCTCAGCACCGGCAGGCCGTGGGCCTCCAGCAGGCTCAAGCGCGGGCCACAGGCCGGGCAGGCGTTGGGCTCCGCATGAAAGCGCCGGTCGCCGGGGGATGCATATTCGCGCCCACAATCGGCACACAGCGCAAAGCCCGCCATGCTGGTGCTGGCCCGGTCGTAGGGCAGCCGGGCGGTGATGGTGTAGCGCGGGCCGCAATGGGTGCAGTTGATGAAAGGGTAGCGCCAGCGCCGGTCCGCCGGATCGAACAGCTCTGCCAGGCAGGCCGGGCAGGTGCCGCTATCGGGGCCGATGGCGGTGCTCACCGGGCCGGGGGCGCTCGCCAGAATGGCAAAGCCCCGGCGTCGGGGGTCGGGCGGGATGTCGTGCATCTCCAGCCCATCCACCCGGGCCAGGGGCGGCGCTTCGGTTTCGAGCTGGTGGGCGAACACCCCCAGGGCCGGGGCCAGCCCCTGGACTTCGATCTCCACCCCGTTCCCATCATTGCGCACCCAGCCCGCCAGCCCGTGACGCAGGGCGAGCTGATACACGAAGGGGCGAAAGCCAACCCCCTGCACAATGCCCCGCACCCGCAGGCGGCGGGCGATGGGCTCCAGATCGAGGGGCAGCGGAACGAGGGCCATGGGGCGCGCTCAGCCTTGACCGAGGGCGGCGAGCTGGGCTTCCAGGGCCGCAATCCGGGCCTGGAGCTGATCTACGGTCTGCTGCCGGCGGGCCAGCACTTCGGCCCGGCGGGCTTCGATCCAGGCCGTCCAGGCGGCGAAGCCCTCACCCGTGGTGGCCGACAGGCAGATCACCTCCAGGCGCGGATTGACGCGCCGGGCGTAGGCAATCGCATCATCCAGCTTGAAGCTGAGGTGGGGCAGCAGATCCAGCTTGTTCACCAGCATCAGGCGGGCGGCGGCGAACATGTCCGGGTACTTGAGGGGCTTGTCTTCCCCTTCCGTCACCGAGAGCACCACCACCTTGGCCGCTTCGCCCAGATCGAAGGCCGCCGGGCAGACCAGATTGCCCACGTTTTCGATGAGCAGCAGGCTTTGTTCGGGCGGGGCCAGCTTGTCGAGGGCGCGCCCCACCATGTGGGCATCCAGGTGGCAGCCCTTGCCGGTGTTGATCTGCAGGGCCGGGGCGCCGGTGGCACGGATGCGCTCGGCGTCGAAGCTGGTCTGCTGGTCGCCTTCGACCACACTCACCGCCATGTGGCCCTTGAGGGCTTCGATGGTGCGCACCAGCAGGGTGGTCTTGCCCGAGCCGGGGCTGGACACCAGGTTGAGGGCCAGAATGCCGCGCTGGGCGAGCCAGTCCCGGTTCTGGTCGGCAAAGCCATCGTTCTTGGCCAGAATGCCCTGTTCGATCTTCCCCATCTGGGCCTGACTCATGCCCGGGGCGTGGGCGCCCGCCGGGCCATGGCCGTAATGGACGCTCCCATCCCCATGGTCGTGGATGTGGCTGTGGCCCTGGGGGCTGTGGTGATCGTGGGGAGGCACGTGTTCATGCGCATGCGGATGAGCATGGTCATGGTCATGGGCATGGGCATGGTCGTGGCTATGGCCATGGGCCTGGGTTGCGCCCTTGCGCCCCACCGGCGCCCAGCGATAAGGCCCACGCCCGTCGTTCAGGGCTTCACCTTCGATGCGGGTTTCTCCGGCCCCGCAGCCGCACACATTGCACCTGGCTAGTCGATTTCCAGTTCCTTGACCCGCATTTCGGTGCCGCCCACGGCCTGTACCTGATAGCTCCCGCAGCGGGGACAGGGGTCGTAGAGGGCGGCGATATCCACCTGACAGGCGCACTGCATGCACCAGCCCTGCCCGGGCAGGGTGTCGATGCGCAGGGTGGCGCCGTCGGCGATGCTATCTTTCATCACCACATCAAAACAGAAGCGCAGGCTCTCCACCTCAACGGAGGCGAGCTGGCCGATTTCCAGGATCACCGAGCGCACCCGGCGAAAGCCCTGGGCCCGGGCGGCGTCTTCCACGATCTGGCGGATACCTTCCGCCAGCGACATTTCATGCATTCACAACCTCCACCGTAAACGGCACGCAAGGGTCGAGCAGGAGCACCGCCCGCTCCACCGCCTGGCGGGCCCGCGCCGGGCTGGGCAGCCAGACGGGCAAGCGCTTCACGATACCCGCTTCGTCGGCAAAATTCCGGTCGGTGGGGGCATCCACCCGCCACTCGGCCACCCGCCCCTGGGCCAGCTGCACATGGTGACGCAGGGCACCCCGGGCAGTATGCACCCAGGCGGCGCCGCAGGCCTCGCCCGGGCTGCCATCCATGCCCAGGGGATAGGGCTGATCCTGCTCCAGGGCGGCCAGTTGTTCAAACACGCCCCGGGCGCGGGCCACCAGCCCGGCCCCCACGGCGGGGGCGGCGCCTTCGGCCTGGAGCAGGGCCAGGCCCCGGGCCACAAAGCCGCTCTCGGGCCCATCGGGCAAAAGCTCGGTCAACAGCGCCCGCGTCGCCGCCTTGAGGCAGGCCCGCTCGCCCAGGCTGGCGCGCCAGCGGGCAAAGGGCGCCCGCAAGGGCTCATCGCCCCACTGGGCGGGCCAATCCAGCAGCAGGCGCCAGAGTTGTTCATGCAGGCATTCGCCCCACAGGCGCCAGGCCTCGGGGGGCGTGCCGTGGGCACATCCGGCCGCCAGCAGGGCCAGGCGCCCGGCCTCCTGCTGGGCGTGGGCGCACAGGCTGTAATAGAGGGGAATCCGGGCCAGGGCCAGCTCGGGGGGCAAACCCACCAGGGCGCGGCCCACGGGGGGGCGCACCAGCTGCACCTGCCAGGCGTCCAGCTCACCCTCCTGCCAGCGGGCGCACACCCGCAGGCCCCCGCTGCGCGGGGTGGCGCTCATCGCCCGCCCTCCCGCGCCCGGCCCAGCAGCCAGCGGCGGCGGCTGGGTTCAGCGGCAGGCGCCGCGTCCTCGGGCAGCGCTTCGGGCAAGGTCATAGGCGGGCGTAACAGCGCCAGCAAAGCCGCCAGGGCGGTGGCGCAGGCGGCTTCCATGGATTCAAACTCCAGCACCGGCGAAAACAACGAGCAGCTCTGGTAGGGGCCGAAGCCCGCATCTCCGGCACTTACGAAGGGGTAATCGCCGCTCGGGAACTGCCAAACCTGCTTGGACAGGGGCGCGGCATCGGGCCAGGGGCCGCTGCCGGGCAGCAGCATCAGATTGATCGCCCAGGGCGTCACCAGCACGCCGAGGGCCATGCCCTCCCAGGGTTGGAGCCCCAGCAGGCGCACGCCCAGCGCCCGGTTGAGCAGGGGCAGATCGGCCATGGCGCCCCGGGCGACGGCGGCGTAGTGGGCTTCAACCCGGGCGCCCAGGGCGGCCAGGGCCTCAGTCATCGGCGAGCACCATGAACTTGTGCTGGGGCGCATCGCACTGGGGGCAGCGCCAGTGTTCCGGCAGGGCTGCGAAGGGGGTGCCGGGGGGGATGCCCCAGTGCTCGTCCCCCAGGGCCGGGTCGTACACCGCCCAGCAGATCCCGCATTCGAGCCGGTCGCTGTCCTTAAGTTTGCTCGCATCCCCAAGGAAGGAGCCTTCAAAGCCGCCGCTCATGCTCATGCTTGCTTACTCCTCCCGCAGCATTTCGATGTATTCGCCCAGGCGCTCGATGGAGTCCTGGTAATCCTCGGGGGCCGCCAGCACCACGTCGGGCATGTCCACCACTTCCAGCGTGTTGAGGATCAGGGTGTCCATGCTGTTGAAGTACTGAACCCACCACACATGGGCGAGCCGGGTGCTGGTGATGCGGCAGTTGCCATAGCCCCGGGACAGGATGGACACCTCCCGGTGCCCCAGGGCGCCGTACAGGTAGTCCAGATCGCCCTCGGTCACCGGCAGCAGGGTCAGGTTGATGACGTGAGCCGCCTTGCCCGGGGTGTAGAGGGCCGACTGCTGCTGGACTTCGGCAAGCAGGGCTTCCCCGTTCATCATCTGGGGCTGGAGGGGCGGCACCGGCAGTTCGGCCAGGGTTGTGGCGCGCATGGTGGCGTACAGCTCCGGCGGGACGGGACAGGCCACCAGCCGGTCGGCCACGATGGGCGCCCCCTCGCCGCCCCCCTCGCCCTGCTCCAGCACCCGCCACAGGGCCGGGAAGGCGGTTTCCTGCACCCGGTAGCGCCCTGGGGCCACGGTGAAGGCCGAGACTTCGCCAAAGCCCAAGGATTGGGTAAGCACTTCGCGCACCCCGGCGCTTTCGCCCGCCAGATCCACCTGGGGCACAGCGGCGGCGCCCAGGGGCGTGACGCGCATGCTGCCCAGCAGGCCTTCCAGAATGCTCACGCTACGGGCCAGATCTTCGGGCCGGGCGCCTTCGGGCAGGCGCGGGGCCTGGAAGGTGCTCATGCCGCTGGGCATGGCCAGGTATTCGGGGGATTCGTCGGTCTGGGAGCCGGGGCCGACCGGCACCACGGGAATCGGGAAAGGTTTCATCGTGGCTTCCTTCAGGCACGGGCAATGGAGATCGGGGGACGGCTGGGCTGGCTGGTCACGAGGCGGGCGAGGCTTTCCAGGAAGGGCGCCCAATCCAGGATGCCGCTGAAGGCGCCCAGATAGGCACCATCCTGAAACACCACCACTGCCGGGTAGCGCTGCACCCCGTACTGGCGCGCCAGGGCGGGACTTTCGCGGCTGTCGGCGGCCCAGCGGGCAGCGTCCAGCTTGAGGGAAGCCAGCGCCTCGGGCAGCACCACCGCCACATCCAGGCTTTCGGGGTTGCGCTGGGGGTCGTCAGTCAGCAGCAGCACGGCCAGCCCGGCGCCGGGGGCGAAGGGCTGTTCGGGGCTGATCCGGCAAAAGCCGTGGCGGGCGGCAAGCCGGCCCAGGGCGGCGTCCAGCTTGTCGAGGGACGACTGGGGCGGGGCAAAGGTCTGACTCATGAACGGTCCTTCAGGTGATCGGGGAGGCTGGGTTCCCGGTCCACCAGATCGGCGAACAGGGCGTCGATGCGGCCGTGGTCCCCCACAAAGGCAGCATCCAGGGCTTCCAGGGCGTTGTTGATGGCCTGGGCGCGCTCGGGGCTGATGACTTCCCGGGCGGCGCCCAGATAGGTGAGCAACCAGGTGCCGGGGGGCTGCTCGCCCACCAGCGCCAGGTCGATCTGCTGTTCTTCGCCTGCCGGGCCACTGCAACGGGCGATCCAGCCCCGGGCTTCGATGACGCAATACGGAACACCCAGGCACATGGCTCAGTCCTCGTTCAGGAAACGGGCATCGCCAAAGCGGCAGGCTTCGGCCTCGGACGGACGGCCCGCCTCATACACATCCATGGCCAGGCTGGATTCATTGAGACGCGGGGCGCCACCGCTGCGCGGGCTGGCCGGCGCACCCCAGCGGGCGAGCCACTCACAGGCGAGTTCCAGCGAGGGGCCAATCATGGCCTTCACCTCATCGCGCAGGCTGCCGCCGTAATCCTCCAGTTCCACCGGCTGACAGCCGATAAGCACCAATTCGCGGGGCAGACGGCCCAACAGTTCGGCGGAGGCCAGCACTTCCTGAAAGCCGGTTTGATGCAGGCTCATCTTTTTGGCGCCCATGAAGCGGGGCACTTCGGCGCCGCACACTTCGCGCAGGGTGCCGGGGGCGTCGCCGTAGTCCACCGCATCAAACACCAACAGACAGTCGGCCTCTTCCACATAGGGCAGCAGATACAGCCCCTGGGTGCCGCCATCCATCAGGGTGACCTGCTCGGGAAACTCGAAACGCTCGGCCAGGGCCTCGACGCAGCGCACACCAAAACCCTCGTCGGCCCACAGCAGGTTGCCGATGCCGAGAACCAGAACGCGGGGAGAAGCGGATGCAGACATGGGGGACTCGCTGTAACGGGATGGGTTACACATTCAAGAAGCGTGCCGACCCTAAAAGCCGGTAAAACCCCCTCTCTATCCGCGCAAACAGAAAGCCAATCAACCAGACAAAGACCTAAGCGAAAGCTTGATTTCCACCAACACCCCGTCCCAGGGCATTCCACGGCGTATGCCAATCAGGAAACCGAGGGCCAAACACATCCCGGACGCGTCCACTTCACCGCTGAAGAGATATTCAGTCATTTCCAACACCGAGTTATCCTTCACACAAATTCATCAAATTCATCAAACAGACACAATGTTTTGCAGCTTGGCGCCACTCTTCCCCATTGCTTTGCGCGGCGGTGCTTTATCGTCCCGGCCATGAAACGCACACTCATCGCCCTCGCCTTCCTGGGGTGCCTGGCCAGTAGTACGGCCCCTGCCCAGGAGCCCAAGCCAGCCCCCGCCCCCAGCAGCCGCTGGGAAGACAGCGGCCTTGCGCCTGCCGAGGCGCGGGAGTGGAAAAGCTACGATTTCAAGCCCGACATGGCCGTACGCTGGAAGGAAGCGGGTTTTCCGCCCCTGCTGGCCCGGACGTGGAGCGACAAGGGGTTTGACCCGGAAGAAGCCAAGGAATGGCGCGAATCGGTCAAACAAACCCGCACCCTGATGCCCCAGATCGACCAATCGGACGCGAGCCAATGGAAACGGGAAGGCTTCTCGCCCCGAGACCGGCTGGCCTGGTGGGCGGCGGGCTTTGCGTTTGAAGATGCCGTGCTGCTGGCCCGCAGCGGCATGAGCGCCGAACAGGCCGCCTGGCATGGGCAGGACAAGCTCAAGGAGCTACGCAGCGAAGCCGCCAGCAAAGGGGGAAAAGACGAGAAGGGAGAAACGGATCACAAAGGCGGAGGCGAAGGCGCATCCTCCACGGGGGCCAGCGACACCCACGCCTCGGGCTTCCACATGCCCGCCCTGAACCTGGAAGGGCTCCTGGAGCTGTTGCCACCCAAGTTGCAGCAACTGGCCCTCAAGGCTTGGCCCTATCTGGCCCCCCATCTGAAATCCGTCGCAGCCGTCTTGCTGGGGCTGGTGGGTCTGCTTGTGGTGCTCCGACGCTGGCGCCGGCGCCGTCAACGGGCAGCCGCCCTGACCATGGCTCAAGCCCCGCTCAGCCATGCCGCGCCCCTCTCGGATGGCCCGCCTCTTTCGGTACTCAGTGAGCCGCCCCCGGTCAAGGCGCCGATGTTCAAGCCCGTGCAGCGCAAGGCCAAGCGCGCCAAAATTTTCGGGCCAGAGAGTTGCACCCATTGCCATAGCGAGATGGTGCGCCCATCCCGCATCCAGCCCCATCGGGTCATGGGGATCACCTTCATCTGCTATTACCGCTGCAAGAGCTGCGGGCGGCATTTTTCGGTGGCCAATTACACGCCCTTCGTGCTCTTGGGCTCGACCGGGCTGGCCCTGTTCGTGGGCCTGATTGCGGCAGCCATGATGCATGGGTAGACCAAGCCTTCCAGCATCGGAAACTGCGCGCAACTCAGGCGGGCCCGGGGCGTCGGCGCTCGGCGTACAAATCCCACTGCATCTGCAAGCCTAGCCAGAAGGCCGGCTCCAACCCGAACAGCAGCGCCAAGCGCAGGGCCGTATCCGGCGTAATGGCCCGCCGCCCGCGCACCAGCTCATTCACCCGCCGGCGCGAAATCCCCAGCGCCCGGGCCAGCGCATCTTGGGTGATGCCCAAGGGCTGCATAAACCGGGTTTCCAGAAAATGCCCCGGCGGCAGCGGACGCCGCCCCAGCCGCAGGGCCAGACGCGAAAAGGCCGGAACCCCCTGTTTCCAGCGGGGTTCCGGCCTTGGGGTGGAAGGCGGTTTCAGGGACACGATCCGGCGCGGATCAGGCTCAGTCCTTGAACATCCGCCAACCCGACACCATGGTGGAGATCAGGCTCTGGCGGCTCATGATGTCTTCACGGATGGCAGCGTAAATGTGCACCACCGCAAAGCTCATCATGATCCACATGCCCAGCCGGTGCAGGCTGTGGGTCTGCATGGAGCCGCCCAGCAGGGGCAGCACCCAGCCGAACAGCCGATCCGCCCAGGAGCCCAGGCCCAGCCCTTCGCCATACAGCGCGAAGCCGGTCAGCACCATCCCGAAGGCCAGCACGGTGAAGAAGAAGAACATCATCAGCTGGGCCATGGGGTTGTGCCCCACGTACTTCTTGGGCTGCTTTTCGAGGAACAGATACCAACGCAGCTCGAACAGCACCTCGCTCCACCAGTGAGCGTTGGTGATGGGCAGCTTGAAGATCTGGCGGGCATGGTGGTTACCCACCAGCGCCCAGTAGATCCGCCCGAGCAGCCCCACCCCGAAGATGTAGGCCGCCGCAAAGTGGGCAAAACGGATGTAGCCCATCAGAAAGTTGTCGGAAGCCTCGCCGGGCATGGTCGGCAAGGGTTTGCCGATGAAATACCCGGTGACCGCCAGCACCACCATGGCCAGGGCATTCACCCAGTGCCAGAGGCGTACCGGCGCTTCGTATACATAGATGGAGCGTACCTGCCGGCCATGCCTTTCGGCTTCCAGCATGTCCTGTTGTGACAGCATGATCAGACCTCCCGCAGCGGGACGAACACAGGGAACGCGAACTTCATCGCGACCGCCTCAGCGCACCTTGACCGTGGCCATTTCCTGACCGTCCGGCGCCATCACGTGGGTGGAGCAGGCCAGGCAGGGGTCGAAGGAGTGCAGGGTGCGCAGAATCTCCAGGGGCTCGTCCGGCTTGGCCACCGGGGTGTTGAGCAGGGAGGCTTCAAACGCGCCGATCTGGCCCTTGTCATCGCGGGGGCCGCCGTTCCAGGTAGTGGGCACCACGGCCTGATAGTTGTCGATGCGCCCATCCTTGATCCGGATCCAGTGCCCCAGCGCGCCCCGGGGGGCTTCGGTGAAGCCGGCGCCCTTGCACTCGGCGGGCCACTTGGAAGGGTCCCACTTGTCGATGTTGGCGGTGTTGAGATCGCCGGCCTTCAGGTTGGCCATCAACTTATCAAAGAAGTAGCGCGACTTGTGGGCGGCCCAGGAGGCTTCCAGGCCCCGGGCTGCGGTGCGGCCCAGGGTCGAGAAAATGGCCTGGAGCGGCAGACCCAGGTCGGACAGGAGCTTGTCCACCGGCTCCTTGAACTCGGGGTTCTTCTGCACGTAACCGATGACGTAGCGGGCCAGGGGGCCGACTTCCATCGCGTGGCCACGCCAGCGGGGCGCCTTGATCCAGGAATACTTGCCGGCTTCGTCCAGGTTTTCGATCTTGGTCTTGGTGCCCTTGGTGTTCTTGCCCAGCTCGAAATGGGGCTCGGTCACACCGTCCCAGGGGTGGAGGCCCTTGGTTTCGTCGGCATACTTGTACCAGCTGTGGGCCACGAATTCCTGCACCTGCTCGGGATCCTTGATGTCCACCTCATGGATCTTGGTAAGGTCGCCGCCGATGATCGCGCCCCGGGGCAGCAGCAGGCTGCTGCTGGTGTAGTCGTTGGCCTTGTCGGGAATGTCGCCGTAAGACAGCAGGGCCTGGGACGAGATGCCACCGCCGTAAGTCCAATCCTTGTAGAAGCTGGCAATGGCCTTCAGGTCGGGCACGTAGACGTTGTCGATGAAGTCGATGCAGCGGTCGATGATGGCGCTGATCAGGTTCAGCCGCTCCATGTTGATCGCCCCCACCGCCCCGGTGCCTTCCAGGTTGATCGCACACGGCACGCCACCCACCAGCCAGTTCGGGTGCGGGTTCTTGCCGCCCAGAATGGTGTGCACCTTGACGATTTCCTTCTGGAAATCCAGGGCTTCCAGGTAGTGGGTGACCGCCATCAGGTTGGCTTCGGGCGGCAGCTTGTAGGCCGGATTGCCCCAGTAGCCGTTCATGAAGGGGCCCAGCTGGCCGGATTCGACAAACTTCTTGAGCCGGTTCTGCACGTCCCGGAAATAACCCGGCGACGACAGGGGCCAGCTGGAAATGCTCTGGGCCAGCTCGGAGGTCTTTTTGGGATCCGCCTTGAGGGCCGACACCACATCCACCCAATCCAGCGCGTGCAGGTGATAGAAGTGCACCAGGTGGTCGTGGATGTACAGGTTGAGCTGCATCAGATTGCGGATGATGTTGGCGTTATCCGGAATCATGACGCCGAGGGCGTCTTCGACCGCCCGCACCGAGGTCAGCGCATGGGTGCCGGTGCACACACCGCAGATCCGCTCGGTAAAGGCCCAGGCGTCGCGGGGGTCGCGGCCCTTGAGGATCACCTCCAGCCCGCGCCACATGGTGCCGGTGGACACCGCGTTGCGGATCACGTTCTTGTCGTCGAGGTTCACCTCGACCCGCATATGGCCTTCGATCCGGCAGACCGGATCCACCACCACACGCTTGCCCGAGTTGTCGAGCTTGAAGCCCTGGGTTTCAAGCACTGTCATTTTTGTTCTCCCTTGTTCTGGTCTTCACCCTGGGCGCTCCGGGCCCGGGCCAGGGCGGTGACGGCGGCGTGGGCGGCCACGGCGGCCCCCACCACACCGGCGGCGGTTCCGCCCACCTTGTCGGCGTTCGCTTCCACGCCGAACTGCTTGATGTCGGTCACCCGGTCGTAGAAGCTGCCCTTGTCCCAGAAGCCGTCTTCGGAGCAGCCAATGCAACCGTGGCCGGATTGCACCGGCCAGCTCACGCCCCCGTTCCAGCGCATCGAAGAACAGGCGTTGTAGGTGGTCGGGCCCTTGCAGCCCATCTTGTAGAGGCAATAACCCTTGCGTGCGGCCTCGTCGTCCCAGCTCTCGACAAACTGGCCCGCATCAAAGTGGGGGCGGCGATAGCATTTGTCGTGGATGCGCTGGCCGTAGAACATCTTGGGGCGGCCCTGGCGATCCAGTTCGGGGATCTTGTCGAAGGTCAGCATGTAGGTGACGACGCCGGTCATCACCTCGGCAATCGGAGGGCAGCCGGGCACGCGCACGATGGGCTTGTCGGTGATCACCTGGTGCACCGGGGTGGCGCGGGTGGGGTTGGGCTTGGCGGCCTGCACGCAGCCGTAAGAGGCACAGGCGCCCCAGCTGATGATGGCCTTGGCGTCGGCACAGGTTTCCTTCAGCACCTCCACA
>JAJTBM010000497.1 GCA_021286885.1 Rhodocyclales bacterium | reverse complement strand
ATGACCCCAAGCAGCTCTGTGTTCGTGTGACACTGGCTGGAGTAAAGTCCTTCGTCTTTGCCGGCAAGCTCAACAAGGCGCCGCTCCGCGTCACCATCGGCGATGTGAAGGTTTGGGCTTTGGACGATGCCCGTGCCGAGGCCCGGCGTCTGCAAGGCTTGATTGACCAGGGGATAGACCCCCGCCAGGAGAAAGCAGACAAGCGCGCCGCCATCGAGGCCGAGCGGGAAGGGTTTGCACGGCAAGCGGTGACTGTTGGCTTCCCTGCCGCGCCGCAATGAGTGGGTGTTCTCAAGCCCGGCATCATCGGATGGCCGGATTGTGGAAGTCCTGAAGCCCCTGCGCAAAGCGATGAAGGCCGCAGGCCTGCCGCTGTTTTCGCTGCATGACCTGCGCCGCAGCTTCGGCACTCTGGCGGAGTGGTGTGAGGTGCCCGTGGGCGTGGTGGCTCAGATTCAGGGGCACAAGCCGTCAGCCCTGGCGGAAAAGCACTACCGCCGCCGCCCGCTGGATCTGCTGACCCTGTGGCACGTCAAGATTGAGAGCTGGATTCTTGAACAGGCCGGCATCGAGCAACCGGGCGAGGGGCAGGTATCGGGGCTGCGTGTGGTAGGCTAACGGGTATAGCAGAAATGAGATATTCTATGCCTTGGACCGTCACCCTCATTCCTGAGGCTGAAGCCGAGCTGCTGGCGATGCCGGCAGATATACAGGCCCGCTTCCTGCACATTGCCGAGCTTCTGGAAACGTTCGGCCCGCATCAGGTTGGAATGCCGCATGTGCGTCCGCTTGAAGGAAAACTGTAGGAAATGCGCATGACTGGCCGGGACGGAATTTCCCGGGCGATCTATGTGGCCCGCACCGGGCAGCGTTTGGCCGTCCTGCATGTCTTCATCAAGAAGACCCAGAAGACCCCGCGCAAGGCCATGGAAACCGCCCATGCGCGATTGAGGAGCCTAGACCATGACTGACCTTGCCACCCTGAAAGCCCGCATCCTGGCGAACCCGGAAGCCCGTGCCGCGTACGAGGCGCAAACCCCTGAATTTGATCTTGCCCGGGAGCTGATCGCAGCCCGCAACCGTGCCGGGCTGACCCAGGCTGAACTGGCCGAGCGGATGCATACCACCCAATCGACCATTGCACGCCTGGAGAGTGGCCGTACCCTGCCAAGCATGCGCACCCTGGCCCGCTTTGCCGAGGCGACCGGAAGCCGCGCCGTGGTGCGCCTGGAGCGCACGGCCTGACTGAGCCTCCGCCACGTGCATAACCCACCCGGGAGAGTGCCGATCGACCGGGATGGCGCCCAAAAGCGCCCTGGCTGACATTCGCAAGATGCTGGTCGAACTTCATGGAGAAGGGGGGGCTCAGTTTTGAGCATGCCCACACCACCCCCAAGAACTGAGCTGCCCCCCGAATTTCGTCTTCCAACGTAGTCGTCGTACGATCGACAGCACGAGAGGAAGAACGACATGAAACGCATCCCGAAGCAGGAATACACGGCCGAGTTCAAGGAGCAGGCCGTCAAGCGCGCCGACGAGGTTGGCAGCATCGCCCGTGTCGCCGAGGAACTGGGGCTGGTCGAGCAGACACTGCGCAACTGGGTGAAAGCGGCGAAGGCGGGCAAGCTCAATCCGGCCGGTGCCAGGCAGATCACTGCCGAGCAGATGGAGTTGTCCCGGTTGCGCGCCCAGGTGGCCCGGCTCGAGATGGAGCTGGTCGAGATGGAGCTGGAAATCACAAAAAAAGCGGCGGCATATTTCGCGAAGGAGCTGCTGTGAAATATGCCTGGATCGACACGCAGCGCAGCGCCTTCCCGTTGCCCGTCCTGTGCGACGCCCTGTCGGTGAGTCAGAGCGGTTTTCGGGCCTAGCAAGCGGGCGGTACCCAGGAGCGGAAGCGACTCACCGACGGGCAGGCCCTGGTGCTGATCCGCACGATCCACCAGGAGGTCCGGCAGGCCTACGGCGCCCGGCGCATTCATGCCGAGTTGCGTGGGCGTGGCTACCGGATCGGCTTGCCACGCATTGACCGGTTGGAAGGCGGAAAACGTGTGGCACCTCACAATGGCGCTAAAAAGCAAAAAGGCCAACCCCGAAGGATTGGCCTAAGTGCTTGATGTTGCTGGTGGGCCCAGCAGGACTTGAACCCGCGACCAAGCGATTATGAGTCGCCTGCTCTAACCGACTGAGCTATGGGCCCGGAAAACGGGAAAAGCGCCGCCGGTGGCTTAACACCGGCGGGATGCGCATTATGCCTTATGCTTCGTTGTCAAGGAAGCTGCGCAGGCGTTCGGAGCGGCTGGGGTGGCGCAGCTTGCGCAGGGCCTTGGCTTCGATCTGGCGGATGCGTTCGCGG
>JAJTBM010000496.1 GCA_021286885.1 Rhodocyclales bacterium | reverse complement strand
CAGGACGTACTTCTGGATCTGGCCGGTCGAGGTCTTGGGCAGTTCACCGAAAACGACCTGCTTGGGCACCTTGAAGCGAGCCAGGTGGGCGCGGCAGTGCTCGACGATCTCGGCTTCGGTGCAGTTGGCACCCAGCTTCAGTTCGATGAAGGCTGCCGGCACTTCGCCCCATTTTTCGTCTGGTTTGGCAACGACGGCCGCAGCGATGACGGCAGGGTGGCGGTAGAGCACGTCTTCCACTTCCAGCGAGGAGATGTTTTCACCGCCGGAAATGATGATGTCCTTGGAGCGATCCTTGATCTTGACGTAGCCATCGCTATGCACGACGGCGAGGTCACCGGTATGGAACCAGCCGCCAGCAAAGGCTTCCTGAGTGGCTTTTTCGTTCTTCAGGTAACCCTTCATGACCAGGTTGCCCCGGAACATGATTTCGCCCATGGTTTCGCCATCCCATGGCACAGGTTCCATGGTCACCGGGTCGAGGACGGTGATGGCTTCCTGCATGTGGTAGCGCACGCCCTGGCGGCCATTGCGGGCTGCTTGCAGGTCGATCGGCAGCTTGTCCCATTCCGGCTGCTTGGCGCAGACGGAAGCCGGGCCGTAGGTTTCGGTCAGGCCGTAGACGTGGGTGATGTTGATGCCGACCCGCTCGCAACCCTCGATGATGGCCACCGGAGGCGCAGCGCCGGCGATCAGGCCATTGAGTTCATGTTCGATGCCCTGGCGCAGTTCGTCCGGAGCGTTGATGAGCATGCCGTACACGATGGGCGCGCCGCACATGTGGGTGATCCGGTGCTGGCGCACCAGGTCGTAGATCACGGCCGGGTCCACCTTGCGCAGGCAGATGTTGGTGCCCGCATTGGCCGCCATGGTCCAGGGGAAGCACCAGCCGTTGCAGTGGAACATGGGCAGGGTCCACAGGTAGACCGAGTGCGGCGGCATGCCCCAGGAAATGATGTTGGAAGCGGCATTCAGATAGGCGCCCCGGTGGTGGTAGACCACCCCCTTGGGATTGCCGGTGGTGCCAGAGGTGTAATTCAGGGTGATGGCATCCCACTCGTCGGCGGGCAGAGACCATTCGAATTCCGGGTCACCTTCGGCCAGGAAGGCCTCGTAGTCCTTTTCCCCCAGGGCCTTGCCGCCGGTGAAATCCGGATCGAGCACGTCGATCACCACGGGTTTGGGCCCGGTCATCAGCTTCAGGGCCTGCTCCACCACCGCCGAGTATTCCAGATCGGTGATCAGCACCTTGGCTTCCCCGTGCTGCAGCATGAAGGCGATGGCCTCGGCATCCAGACGGGTGTTGAGGGTATTGAGCACGGCCCCGAGCATGGGAATGCCGAAGTGGGCCTCGAACATGGCAGACACATTGGGCAGCATCACCGCCACGGTCTGCCCGGGCTGGACGCCGCGGCCCTTCAGGGCGGAAGCCAGCTGACGGCAGCGGCTGTAGGTTTCCTGCCAGGTGTATTGCCGCTCACCCTGGATGGTGCTGATGCGGTTCGGGTAGATGAAGGCCGTCCGCCGGATGAAGCTGAGCGGAGAGAGGGGGACGTAATTGGCCTGATTGCGTTCCAGACCTGCGGCGTAAGGGTTGTTCGCTTCCACGGTGTCTCCTGCTTTATGGTGTATGACTGGCGCCGTACTACGGGACAGCAACGGCAACACCCGCCCCTGAAACCGGGACTTCCGGGTTGCCGCATGGATTCCGGCTGGCGCCGAAATGACAAACCGCGGACAAGCTTCGCAAAGCAGACTTGCAGCAGTTTTCGTCAAATGTACTGAATCGTGACAAGCTTGATCCATTCGTGACAGGCCGCGACCGGATCAGGCCAAGGGCCAGGCTCCCCTCACCTCCCCGCCTCAAGCCCTTGCACCGTGAGGAGTTGCTACCGGCAGTTTCGAGTACGCGGCGCATCATCTGTTTGCGCATGAAATCGACCTCGGCGGCTTTGCCGACATGCCGTCAGCGGCGCATCAGAAGGTGCCGATCACCCACATCGGCACCTTGACCCCAGAGTGCCGTCCCCGTCGTTGTCCACCAGGTAGTAGGGGGCGCCGACGTCCGCTAGCGCAACGACCAGAACTGGGCGCCAGCCTGCCCGCCAGGGATGCTGCTCCAAGTCATCCTCTGCGCCTACACCCGGGGGTTGTCAGCAGCCGGGGCATCGACCGCCAGAAAGTGGGGCTGTTGTCGATCCACTTGGAGCGCACCATGCTGCTGCTCCCCAAACCCGATGCGCACTGGAGCCTTGATATTCCATATGATTCACGGCACGATCCAGGCATGAAGATACTTTTTCTACAATTTCGTTAGGCATTCATGATGACCCGCCGGGCCATTCTCGCAATCACTGTATC
>JAJTBM010000495.1 GCA_021286885.1 Rhodocyclales bacterium | reverse complement strand
GCGACCGTCAACGGCCAGAGCACCGTGGTGTTCAACTACACCTCCAGCGGCTTCTTCGGCGTCATTGACACCGCAGGCTTCACCTCTGCCACGATCCAGACCGCCAACTACGGCGGCTATCTCTCCACCATGGGTCTGGACAACGTGCTGACCAGCAACAGCAACAGCGTCCCCGAACCCACCTCCGCCGCCCTCATCGCGCTGGGCCTGGCCGGGCTGGGCATGCGCCGTCGCCAAAAGTAAACACGCCCGGCGTGGGCGCCAGCCACGTCCAAAAAACAAAAAGCGGACCCATGAGGTTCGCTTTTTGTTTATGTTTATTATGTGCAAAGCGTAAAGCTTACAAATCCCGCGCCTTGAAGGTATTGCACGCCTCCACGCTACCGGACTCCATCCCGCGCTTGAACCAGCGCACCCGCTGCTCCGAGCTGCCATGGGTGAAGCTATCGGGTACCACATAACCCCGGGCCTGTTTTTGCAGGGTGTCATCGCCAATCGCGCTGGCGGCACGCAGGGCTTCGTCCACCTCGCCAGACTCCAGGATATGGCGGGCATCGTCGGCGTTCTTCGCCCATACACCGGCAAAACAGTCGGCTTGCAGCTCCAGCCGCACCGATAGCGCATTGCCTTCCCGTTCGCTCACCCGCTGACGCTGGGCCTGCACTTTTGCAGAAATCCCCAACAGGTTCTGCACGTGGTGGCCAATTTCATGGGCGATCACATAAGCCTGGGCGAACTCGCCCGGAGCGTGATAGCGGGTTTTCAGCTCATCGTAAAAGCTCAGGTCGATGTACACCTTCTGGTCGCCGGGGCAGTAAAACGGCCCCATGGCCGTCTGGCCTGTGCCGCAGGCGGTGGGCGTACGGCCATTGAACAGCACCAGAGTCGGTTTTACGTAACGCCGCCCATTGCGCTCAAACAAGGCGCCCCAAGTATCTTCGGTCTGGGCCAGCACCTTGCGCACAAAGCGGGTTTCCGCATCATTGGCCGGCGGGTGGCTCGCCTTCGGGGCCGGCGCGCTGGCCTGCTGGCGCTCCGCCAGATTCAGCACCACACGCGGATCCACCCCAAAATACATGGCCACCAAAGCGAGGGCGATGGTACCGATTCCAATGCCACCACCCCCGATCAAACCCCCGCCGCTGCCGCGCCGATCTTCGATGTTGTCGCTCTCGCGGCTGTCATCCAAACGCATAATTTTCTCCCTGCTGCGTTAAAACCCTTGTAAGAAAAAGGTTTTTGCGATGCAACATACGCTTGTGTTGCGCGCACATTATCGCTATAGTCCGCGGTCCGGTGCAAAAGCGGTTGCACCGTGTCGCATCGTCCCTGACCCTCTCATATCTCCCGTACTCGACGTGAGGTTGCCCTGATCGGTTAGTGCCGATATGCCAGTCAGGCAGCCCATGGCCACACGCGCCCTGCGTCGTGGCCCGTTGCCGTTTTTCTAAGCGGGCACCGCATCCGCAAAAAAGCTAAAAGCAAGGAAGCGAACATGGATTTCGCCAGCCTCGGTCTGTCCGAGCACATTATCAAAGCCGTTGTTGAAGCCGGCTACACCACCCCCACCCCCGTTCAGGAAGCCGCCATCCCCGCCGCCATCGCCGGCAAGGATCTCGTCGTTTCCAGCCAGACCGGCTCTGGCAAGACCGCCGCATTCATGCTGCCTTCCCTGCAGCGTCTGACCGCCGAACCCACCCTCAAGGCCCGCGGCCCCCGCGTGCTGGTGCTGACCCCCACCCGCGAACTGGCTGTCCAGGTGACCGACGCGACCAAGCGTTACGGCAAGAACCTGCGCTACGCCAAGGCCGTGAGCGTGGTGGGCGGCATGCCTTACCCCGTCCAGAACAAGCTGCTGTCCAGCCCCTACGAAATCCTGGTCGCCACCCCGGGCCGTCTGATGGATCAGATGGAACGTGGCCGCATCGACTTTGGCCGTCTCGAAGTGCTGATCCTCGACGAAGCCGACCGCATGCTGGACATGGGCTTCGTGGACGACATCGAAGCCATCGTGGCCAAGCTGCCCGCCAATCGCCAGACCCTGTTCTTCTCCGCCACCCTGGATGGTCAGGTCGCCCGCATGATGCAGCGCCTGCTGAAGGACCCGGAACGGATCGAAATCGCCTCCGCCCAAACCCGCCACGAGAACATCGAACAGCGTCTGCTGGTGGCCGATGACATCGAGCACAAGAACCGTCTGCTGGACGGTCTGCTGCGCGACGCCACCGTGGATCAGGCCATCGTGTTCACCGCCACCAAGCGTGACGCCGACACCCTGACCGTGAACCTGGAAGCCCAGGGCCACTCCGTTGCCGCCCTGCACGGCGACATGAACCAGCGCATGCGCACCCGCACCCTGGATC
>JAJTBM010000494.1 GCA_021286885.1 Rhodocyclales bacterium | reverse complement strand
AGGCGCCCCCTTCGGCCTCAAGACCGAATACAACAACCCCTGGCAGGGGGGCGCCCAGTCGGTGCGCTTCGAGATCAAGACCGCCAACCTCAACCCCTCCGCCGCCTGGAAGGTGAATGAACAGCTTTCGCTGGGGGCCGGGATCAACTGGCAACGGCTGGAAGCCGAATACACCCGGGACGTGGCCGTGGTGCCCCTGGCCGGGGGGCTGATCCCGGCCAGCGCGGCGGCAGGCACCACCACCCGACTCCAGCTGGAAGGGGAAAGCTGGGGCTGGAACGCGGGGCTGCTCTACAAGCTCAGCCCCGCCACCCGGATCGGGGTCGCCTACCGCTCGGAAATCCATTACCACCTGCGGGGCGACAACGCCTTCTTCGGCCCGGCGGGCAGCGCCCTGACCAGCTTTGGCCTGGCCACGAATCAGAAGGCCACCCTGAGCCTGGTGCACCAGCTCAAGCCCGACTGGACCCTGCTCGGCGACCTGAGCCGCACCGGCTGGAGCAGCATCCCCAAACTGGACATCATTCGCAGCTCAGGCAGCAGCGCGGGCAGCATTTCCCAGACCCTGCACACCGATTTTCGCGACAGCTGGCGCGCCGCCCTGGGCCTGACCCAGCAGTACAGCCCCAGCATCCGGCTCAAGTACGGGATCGCCTACGACCAGACCCCCGTCAAGGGGGCCAGCACCCGGCTGGTGTCCCTGCCCGACAACAACCGGGTATGGCTGGCCCTGGGCGGCCAGTGGAAGCCGGACGCCCAAAGCAGCGTGGATCTGGGCATTGCCCGGCTCTTCATTGCCGATGCCCGCATCGACAACAACCAGCTCACCGACGGGCGAGGCCGGGTGACGGGCAACTACCAGGACAGCGCCTGGTTATTCGGTTTGCAATATTCCCGCGCTTTCTGAATTTCTGAAACATCCAGGAACCGGGCGTGGGTGCCGTGAATCCACCCTGACATCACCCCCCCAATCAGGCGTAAAACAGCTACAAAAAAAGTGATTGACGGCGCAGCACGCCCGGCGAATAATTCAAACGTTCGTTTTAAAGCTGCGCAATCCCAGGCCCCGACCGAGGGCTTCGATCCAGACACAGACACAAAACCGAGACACACAAAGGAGGACCGCTTGAACACACTCACCATCAGAAAGGCCGCCGTGCTGGGCGCAGGGGTGATGGGCGCCCAGATCGCCGCCCATCTGGCCAATGCCCGGGTACCCGTGGTGCTCTTCGACCTGCCCGCCCCCGAAGGCGACAAGAACGGCATCGTCAAGAAAGCCCTGGCTGGCCTCAAGAAGCTCCAGCCGGCGCCCCTCTCCAGCCCTGAGGCGCTGGGCCTGATCCAGCCCGCCAACTATGCCGACGATCTGGCCACCCTGGCCGGCTGCGATCTGGTGATCGAAGCCATCGCCGAGCGCATGGACTGGAAGAACGATCTCTACGCCCGCATCGCCCCCCACCTGGCCCCCGGCGCGGTGGTGGCCTCCAACACCTCCGGGCTATCCATCAACGCCCTGGCCCAGGGCCTGCCCGAAGCCCTGCGCGGCAACTTCTGCGGCATCCACTTTTTCAACCCGCCGCGCTACATGAGCCTGGTGGAAATCATCCCCACCGCCCACACCACCCCGGGCGTGGTGGATGCCCTCGAAACCTGGCTCACCCGCCGGCTGGGCAAGGGCGTGATCCGGGCCCTGGATACTCCCAACTTTGTCGCCAACCGGATCGGGGTGTTCTCCATCCTGGCGGTGATGCACCACACCCAGGCCTTCGGGCTGGGCTTTGATGTGGTGGACGCCCTCACCGGCCCGGCCATTGGCCGCCCCAAGAGCGCCACCTACCGCACCGCCGACGTGGTGGGCCTGGACACCCTCGCCCACGTGGTCAAGACCATGCAGGACACCCTGCCCGACGACCCCTGGCAGGCCCATTTCCGGGTGCCGGTGTGGCTCTCCGCGCTGATCCAGCAAGGCGCCCTGGGCCAGAAAACCAAGTGCGGCATCTTCCGCAAGCAGGGCAAGGAGATCCAGGTGCTGGATCTGGCCAGCCAGGGCTACCGACCCAGCACCGGCCAGGTGGCCGACGAAGTGGCGGCCCTGCTCAAGCTGCGCAACCCCGCCGAAAAGTTTGCCGCCCTGCGCGCCTGCCCCCATCCCCAGGCCCAGTTCCTGTGGGCCATCTTCCGCGACCTGTTCCACTACTGCGCGGTGCAGCTCGAACACGTGGCCGACAACGCCCGGGATCTGGATCAGGCCATCCGCTGGGGCTTCGGCTGGGCCCAGGGGCCGTTTGAAACCTGGCAGGCCGCTGGCTGGAGCGCCATGGCCGAGGCCGTGGCCGCCGACATTGCCGCAGGCCGCGCCATGGCCACCACGCC
>JAJTBM010000027.1 GCA_021286885.1 Rhodocyclales bacterium | reverse complement strand
CCCTGTGGCCGTGGAAGGCCAGCTGACTCTGCTGGGCGTCACCCGCCCCCTGCGGCTGCAATTGGATCGTTTTCATTGCGCACCTCACCCCCTTAACAAGCGTGAAACCTGCGGCGCCGACCTCAGTGCCCGACTGCTGCGCTCCGAATTCGGGATGCTCAAGAACATTCCGTCGGTGAGCGACGAGGTGCGGCTGAAGATCGCAGTCGAAGCTTACCGAAGCGATCGTTAAATACGTTCGCATAACATCCAAACACCTTCCGGGCTGAGCTCCTGCCCCGCACCGGGCTCTAAACTGGCGCTTTCAATTATGCGCTTTTTATACGTTCATCATGAGCCTGGCAATCCTGACAAGTCGTGCGCTGCTGGGGCTGCACGCCCCGGAAGTCAGCGTGGAAGTCCATCTGGCCAACGGACTGCCCGCCTATACCCTGGTCGGGCTGCCGGATGTGGAAGTGCGCGAGGCCCGGGACCGGGTACGTGCCGCCCTCCAGACCAGCCAGTTCGAATTCCCCCAGCGGCGCATCACCGTCAACCTGGCCCCCGCCGACCTGCCTAAAGAAGGCGGCTGCTTCGATCTGCCCATCGCTCTGGGCATCCTGGCCGCTTCCAGCCAGATTCCGGCGGAAGCCCTGGCCGATTACGAGTTTGCCGGCGAGTTGTCGCTCACCGGCGAGCTGCGACCCATCCGGGGCGCCCTGGCCCTCGCCCGCCAAGTGGCACGCCACGGACGGCGCCTGATCCTGCCCGCCGCCAATGCCCCCGAAGCCGCCCTAGTCCAAGGGCTGACCCTGCTCCCCGCCCGCAGCCTGCTGGAAGTGGCCGCCCACCTGTGCGGCCACACGCCCATCCAACCCTATGCCGGCGCGCCCCTGCAACAGCCCGAGCTGCACCCGGATCTGGCCGACATCCGGGGCCAGGCCCAGGCCAAGCGCGCCCTGGAAGTGGCCGCCGCCGGCCAGCATTCCCTACTGCTGTTTGGCCCGCCGGGCACCGGCAAATCCATGCTGGCCCGCCGCCTGCCTGGGCTGCTGCCCCCCATGGAAGAAGCCGAAGCCCTGGAAAGCGCGGTGATCCAATCGGTAGAAGGCAGCTTTCACCCGGAGCGCTGGGCCCTGCGCCCCTACCGGGCGCCCCACCATTCGGCCTCCGGCCCGGCCCTGGTGGGCGGTGGCAGCACCCCGCGCCCTGGCGAAATCAGCCTCGCCCACGAAGGCGTGCTGTTTCTGGATGAACTCCCCGAATTCGACCGGCGCGTGCTCGAAGCCCTGCGCGAACCCCTGGAGTGCGGCCACATCACCATCTCCCGGGCCGGCAGGCGGGCCGACTTTCCAGCCCGCTTCCAGCTGGTCGCCGCCATGAACCCCTGCCCCTGCGGCTACCACGGCCACCCGGACGGGCGCTGCCGCTGCACCCCCGACCAGGTAAGCCGCTACCGCAACAAACTCTCCGGCCCCCTGCTGGATCGGATCGACCTGATGCTGGAAGTCCCCAGCCTGCCCCCTGCCGATCTGCAACAGATGCCCGCCGGCGAAAGCTCGGCCACGGTGCGCGCCCGGGTAACCCGCTGCCGCAGTCTGCAACAGGCCCGCCAGGGCAAGCCCAATGCCCGGCTGGAGGTGAAGGAGATCGAACGCTGGTGCCTGCCCGACGCAGCCGGCGCCGCCCTGCTGACCCGCGCCATTGAGCGGCTGGGGCTTTCGGCCCGGGCCTATCACCGGCTGCTCAAGGTGGCGCGTACAATTGCAGACCTCGCCGAGGCCGAGCAGGTGGGCGCCCCCCACGTGGCCGAGGCCATACAAAGCCGGCGCGCCCTACCCGATGGCCCCGGCGCCCCGCCCCCGATCCGCAGGAGTTGAATGTGTCGTCCCCCAGTCCTTCCCCCTCATCATCCTCGCCCCTGCGCCGCAATGCCCGCCACTGGCGCCTCTGGCTGGCGGGCTTTGCGCTGCTGCTGGGCGCAGGTTTTGCTGGCTACACCTGGCTTGCCCTGCACTGGAGCTATTCCTCCGGCGAACGGGCAGGCTATATCCAGAAATTTTCGCGCAAGGGCTGGCTGTGCAAGACCTGGGAAGGCGAGTTGGCGATTGTCTCCATCCCAGGCAGCCTGCCTGAGATCTTCCGCTTCACGGTGCGGGACGACAAAGTGGCCGAGAGCATCAACACCGTGATGGGCAAGCGCGTGTCCCTCGCCTACGAGCAGCACCTGGGCGTTCCTTCCACCTGTTTCGGCGAGACCAGCTACTTCATCGAGCGCGTCCAGGTCGTTGAATAAACCTGGAGCCGTCATGCCCTACGCCTTGCTTGCCGGGCTGCTGGCCGCCCTGTCTACGGTTGGCCCGTTTGCCATTGATACCTATCTGCCCGCCCTCCCCGCCATAGGCCGGGAGTTTGGCGCCAGCCCCGCCCAAGTCCAACACACGCTGGATGCCTACATGCTCCCCCTGGGGCTGATGGTGATGTGGCACGGGGCCTTTTCCGACGCCTGGGGGCGCAAGCCGGTCATCGTGGTTTCGATGCTGCTGTTCGCGCTGGCTTCCCTGGTCTGCGTGCTGGCCCCCAGCCTGGACGTGCTGCTGCTCGGGCGGGCCCTGCAGGGCATCGCCGGGGGCGCCGGGATGGTGGTCGGGCGGGCCGTGGTACGGGATCTGTTTGAAGGGGCCCGGGCCCAGAAGCTGATGAGCCATGTGAGCATGACCTTTGCCCTCGGCCCGGCCATTGCGCCCATCCTGGGGGGCTGGATCTTCCGGCTGTGGGGCTGGCGAGCGGTGTTCGTGTTCCTCGCCCTGCTGGGCCTCGCCCTCGCCCTGGCCTGCGCCTGGAAGCTGCCCGAAAGCCTGCCCCCAGCAGCGCGCCAGCCCCTGCACCCGGACTATCTGCTCAAGACCAGCGGCCGCATCCTGCGCACCCCCCTGTTTCTGCTGCTGACCCTGGCGGTGGGCTGCAATTTCAACGGTTATTTCATCTACGTGCTCTCGGCCCCCCATGTGCTGATGGATCTGCTGGGGCTGCCGGAAACTGGCTTCGGCTATTTCTTCATCCCCACCGTGGGCGGGATGATGCTGGGCTCGGCCTGCTCTGGGCGGCTGGCCGGGCGCCTGTCTGGCAAGCGCACCATCGCCCTCGGGCTGGGCATCATGACTCTGGCGGCAGCCATTAATCTGTTGGTGAGCCATACCCTACCGGCGGGCATTCTGGCCACCGTGCTGCCGGTCTGCCTCTACACCTTCGGGATGTCCATTGCCATGCCCAGCCTCACCCTGCTCGCCCTGGAGCTGTTCCCTGCCCAGCGGGGGCTGGCCTCCAGCTGCCAGAGTCTGCTGCAGATGATGGTGAGCGCAAGTAGCGCCGGGCTGATTGCCCCTTTGCTGTGGTCTTCAGTGGGCCACATGGCCCTGGGGATGGCCGTGGCGCTGGGGCTGGGCGCCCTGTGCTTTGCCCTCGCCCGCCGTCTTCCCCACCCTGGAACACCCACATGAACTGGTCAGACAGCCTGGATCTGTACTGCGAGCGCACCGACCCGAGCCTGTGGTCCGAGCCCCTCAACGCCCTGAGCAACCTGGGTTTCCTGCTGGTGGCGGGGCTGATGCTGCGTCGCCTGGGCCCGGGCGGCCCCTGGGATCTGCGCCTGCTGGCCCTGCTCGTGGGCCTGGTCGGGCTGGGCAGCCTGGCCTTCCATACCCTGGCGACCCGCGGGTCTGCCGTGCTGGACGTGGGCTTTATCGCCCTCTTCATTCTGGTGTATTACCAGCGCCTCCAGGTACGGCTGTTGGGCCTCCGGGAAGGCCGGGCCTGGGCCGGCGTGGGCGTATTTTTGGTGCTGGCCCTGGGCTTTGGCCTCGCCGTGCGCCAGCTCCCTCCATTGCCCCTGAATGGTTCTGAAATCTACCTGCCGCCCCTGGCGCTGCTGGTTTACTGCGCTGTTCGCAGCCACCACCGGCGTCCGGCCAGTGCCCGCTGGCTGGGCCTCGCAGGGCTGGGCTTCGTGTTCAGCCTGGGTTGCCGAATGGCCGACCAGGCCCTGTGCCCGATCTGGCCCCTGGGCACCCACGTGGGCTGGCATCTGGGCAATGCCCTGGTGCTTTACACATGCCTCTCCGCCCTGTTCGCAAGTCATGCAAAAACCCAATGGTTCACACCAGTAAACCATTGAAAGAACTAACAATTTTCAAAAACAACGACACCCTTGAATGCAAATGACTTAATATCGGCAACCTTCCAACCTGCCGATGAGTCCTCGTGTCCTGCCTATCCAGGTATCTGCGTTGCTTCCGCCTCATTCCGGTGATGCTGCTTCTGTTGTGCACCGCCTGCGCCACGCGCCCAGGGGGCTACACCAACAGCGACGGCAGCACCATCGACAAATCCATCTTCGAAGTGGCGGAATGGATGGTGCGCAGCCGTCTGAGCCAGGCGGACAGCACGCCCCAAGGCCCGTTCAAGGATTACCGGATTCCCTTGGTGCGCAGCCCAGAGGGCACCGCCCCCGCCCTCCCGGATGAGTTTTCCGTCACCTGGCTGGGGCACGCCAGCGTGCTCCTGCGCATGGACGGGCAGGTCATCCTGACCGATCCCCATTTTTCGGAACGGGCCTCCCCCGTCAGCTGGGCCGGGCCGCGCCGTCGGGTACCCCCACCCTATCAGCTGGAAAACCTGCCCCATGTGGATGTGGTGGTGCTCTCCCACAACCACTATGACCACTTGGACCTCCCCAGCCTGAAAGCCTTGTACGCCCAGGCAGGCGGCCCACCCCAGCTACTGGCCCCCGCCGGCCTGGCCCCCTGGCTGGCCGAGCAGGGCTTCAGCGGTGCCCGCTCGCTGGGCTGGTGGGAAAGCATCGAACTGGGCCCCCTGCACATCACCGGCCTGCCCGCCCACCACGGCAGCGGACGCGGTCTGTTCGACAAGAATGCGACCCATTGGGGTGGCTGGCTGATACGCAGCCCCCACTTTTCCACCTACTTTGCGGGCGATACCGGCTATTCGGCAGACTTTACCGAAATCGGGCGCCGCACTGGCGGGATGGATCTGGCCCTGATCCCCGTGGGGGCTTACCAGCCCCGGGACTTCATGGCCGATCAGCACGTAGACCCCACCCAGGCCGTCCAGATCTTCCAGGATGTGCGCGCACGTCTTGCCCTCGGCATTCACTGGTCCACCTTTGAAATGGCCAGTGAGCCCCTGGATGCCCCGATTGCAGACCTGGCCCACGCCCTGCAAGCCGCAAGCATTCCCCCTGCCCAATTCCGCCTGATCCCCATCGGCAGCACCCTGCGCTTGGGCACCCACGGCCAGTGGGCACCGCCCCCGTGGCATCCCTATTTCTGACTTATTTCTGACTTATTTCTGATTTCCTTGTCTGTAACCCCCAATCCGAACCCGGAGATTCCATGAAACTGAAGAACTGTCTGATTGCTGCCCTGCTCGCAGGTCTGGGCACCAGCGCCGCCCACGCCGGTGATGTGATGATCGAAACCGATCCGGCCACCTTCCTGATGAATGGCTATTCTGGCCACATCCGGATGCGCCTGGATGGCTCCGCTGAAGCCCAGCGCTGGGTGGTGGGCCTGGGCATCTATGGGATGGAATTCCCGACCCCCATGCGCAAGGCCGCCCTGGAACACAGCCCCAACGGCTCCTCCCTGCACATTCGCAGCGGCTTTGGTCTGTTTGTGGATCGCTTCCTGTCGGCATCCGGCAAAGATGGCTTGTTTGCCGGTCTGCAAGTGGGGCGCCATTACTACGATCTGAAAGACGAAGGCCAGACCGTTCGCTACCACTCCACCCTCGTGATGCCGCGCATCGGCTACCACTACGAGTTCGGCAACGGCTGGTATGCCATTCCCTGGGCTGGCCTGGCCTACCTGTCCCCCAGCGACGATCACCTGCAAGTGCAGGGCACCACCGTCAACCCGCGCCATTGGCTGGGCTTTGGCACCCTGCACGTGGGCTACCGCTTCTGATTCAACAGGCGCAGCCCCAGCAGCCCCCTGGCCGGCACCCTCAGCCGCCGGCCAGCACGTGCTCGGCCCAGTACAGGGCGGTGATGGTCTTGGCGTCGGTAATGCGCCCATCCAGCACCGCCGCCCGGGCCTCTGCAGGCGTCATGTATACAAGTTCCAGAAACTCGCCCTCATCCAGCTGACGCGCCTGCAGGGTGAGCTCCCGGGCCATGAAGATTTCGATGCGTTCGTCCGAATAGCCAATGCACGGATGCATGACCCCCAGATGGCGCCAGTCATCCCCCACATAGCCGGTTTCTTCCAGCAGCTCGCGCCGGGCGCAGGCGAGGATGTCCTCGTTCGCATCCAGCTTGCCGGCGGGCAGCTCCAGAAACGCCCGATGCAGCGGGTAGCGGAACTGGCGCTCGAACACCAGTTGCCCATCGGCGGTAAGGGGCACGATCACCACCGCCCCCGGGTGGCGCACATACTCCCGCACCCCCTGGCTGCCATCGGGCAGGCGGGCCTGATCGGAATACACTCGCAAAAACTTGCCCTGGTACACCAGTTCGGAGGAAATCGGTTCTTCATGCAAAGGATCGCTCATGGGGATGACTCCGGCGCAAAATAAAGCCGAAGCATCGCATCCCGACGGGATCGCTGGCTATCCCCCACCGCCCGGAGAACGTGCCTGATGGAAACTTTGCCCCGTCTGCCCCGCCTGTGGCTATCGACCAGCGGCGGGCTGGTGTATCACCTGCGGGCCTGGCGCGCCCGGCGCCAGTGGGCGGCGTTCCATGCCCAGGTGGCCGCCTGGCTGGCCGCTTGGGCACCCGAACGCGGTCGGCTGGTGCTAGTGGGCCCGAGTGCCGGCTATGCGCTGCCGCTGGGCTTTCTGGCCCGGTTTGACGACGTGCTCGCCCTGGAGCCCGATCCCTGGGCGCGCCGGGCGCTGCGCCGCCGGCCCGATGGGGCCCGTCTGCGCTTTTCCGAGGCCAACGTGCTGGCCACCCCGGAAGGGCTCGCCAGACTCGCAGCCAGCGCGCCCGATGCGGCGGTGCTGTTCTGCAATGTGCTGGGGCAGCTGGATGCGCCGGAGGGCGACTGGGCCGGGCTGCTCGCCCGTCATCTGGCAGCGCTGCCCTGGGCAAGCTACCACGATGCGATTTCCACCCGGCTTGCGCCCACACGTATACAAACCTTGTCCGCCGGCAGCGGACGCCCCATGGAAAAAGTGCTGGCCCATTTCTGGGACCAGCACTTGATCGAAGTGGTGGATCACGCCACCTGGCAGCTGGCGGGGCCCCAGGGCACCGACTACGCCTATGCCCTGTGGCCCCTGCGGCCCGGCCAGTGGCACCTGGTGGAGTGGTGCAGCCACCGCCCCCCAGGCCCGCCCGCCGCGCCCGCCAAGCCCGCTTACTCGCCCAGGTAGGCGGCGCGCACCTTGGGGTCGGCCAGCAGCTCGGCGCCGGAGCCGGTCAGGGTGATCTTGCCCGACTCCATCACGTAGGCCCGCTGGGAGAACTCCAACGCCAGGTTGGCGTTTTGCTCCACCAGCAGGATGGTGACGCCTTCGGCAGCCACGGTGCGGATCACGTCGAAGATCTTTTCCACCACCAGCGGGGCGAGGCCCATGGAGGGCTCATCCAGCAGCAGCAGCTTGGGGCGGGACAGCAGCGCACGGCCAATGGCCACCATCTGCTGCTCGCCCCCCGAGAGGGTGCCGGCCACCTGGTGCAGGCGCTCCTTGACCCGGGGCAGCATGCTGTAGACCCGTTCCATGTCGCTCTCGATGCCGTCTTCGTCGTTACGGCAGTAGGCCCCCATGCGCAGGTTTTCTTCAACCGTCAGACGGGTGAAGATCCCCCGGCCTTCCGGCACCAGGGCGAGGCCCTTGCGCAGGCGCAGGTGGGACGGGATGCGGCTCACATCTTCGCCGTTGTAGCGCAGCTCGCCCCCGGCGATGCTGAGCAGGCCGGCAATCGCGTTGAGGGTGGAGGTTTTGCCGGCGCCATTGGCCCCGATCAGGGACACCAGTTCGCCCGAGTGCAGTTCGAGGTCGATGCCCTTCACCGCTTCGATGGCACCGTAGGCAATGCGGGTGCCGCGCAGTTGCAGGAGGGGAGTAGAACTCATTTGGCCGCTCCAGTAGTGGCGTGGCCGCCCAGGTAGGCGGAGATCACGGCTTCGTTCTTCTGCACCATGGCGGGCACGTCTTCGGCGATCTTGCGGCCAAAGTCGAGCACCGCGAGGCGGTCACACAGGCCCATCATCAGCTTCACGTCGTGCTCGATGATCAGCACGGTGACGCCGTCGTGGCGGATGGTTTCGATCAGCTCGCGCAGGCGCACGGTCTCGGTGGCGTTCATCCCGGCGGCGGGCTCGTCCAGGGCCAGGAGCTGGGGCTCGGTGGCCAGAGCCCGGGCAATCTCCAGCCGGCGCTGGTCGCCGTAAGAGAGATTCTTGGATACCGTATGGGCGAAACGCTCGATCCCCACGTACTTGAGCAGCTCGTAGGCGCGCTCGGTGATGAGGCGCTCCTCTTCCTTGGCGTGGCGGGTCTGGAACAGGATCTCGAAGGGATTGGCGCGGGAGCGGATGTGGTGCCCGGCCATCACGTTCTCAAGGGCGGTGAGTTCCCGGAACAGGCGGATGTTCTGGAAAGTCCGGGCAATCCCGGAGGCCACCACTTCGTGGGGCTTGCCGGCGGGCAGTTCGGTGCCGTTGAACACCACCTCGCCCTCTTCGGCCACGTAGGCGCCGGTGAGCACATTGAAGAACGTGGTCTTGCCGGCGCCATTGGGGCCGATCAGACCATAGACCTCGCCCTTGCGGATGGTCAGAGACACATCCGAGAGGGCCGTCAGACCACCAAAGCGCTTGGTGATGTTTTTGGCTTCCAGCAGGGTAATCACTTGACAGCCTCCTGACCCAGCAGCTCGGGGCGGGAATAACGGCTATGGGCCGGAATCATGCCGGCGGGACGCAGCAGCATCATGAAGATCATGGCCAGGGAAAGGAGCAGCATGCGCAGGACTTCCGGGTCCAGCAGCACGTCGTTGAACAGGGCTTGCTGAATGGGAATGGCCACGTGGCGCAGGACTTCAGGCAGGGCGCTGAGCAGCAGCGCACCCACGATCACCCCGGCCAGATTGCCCATGCCGCCAAACACGATCATGGTCAGCACGGCGATGGATTCCATCAGCGAGAAGCTTTCGGGCGACACAAAACCCTGGAAGGCTGCGAACAAACCGCCCGAAACGCCGCCGAAGGTGGCGCCCAGGGAGAAGGCCAGCAGCTTCATGTTGCGGGTGTTGATCCCGATGGCCTTGGCCGCCAGCTCATCATCCCGAATGGCTGCCCAGGCACGCCCGATGCGGGACACCTGGAGCCGCTGAACCAGCACGATGGCGCCCGCCACGCAGATCAGGAAGGCGTAGTAGTACAGGAACAGGGGGTTGATGATGAAGTCGTCCGTCACCGGAATCGGGCGCGACAGATCCCAACCGAACAGCACCAGCGGATCAATCCCGTTGATCCCCTGGGGGCCATTGGTGATGTTGATCGGGTAGTTCAGGTTGTTCATGAAGATCCGGATGATTTCACCGAACCCGAGGGTCACGATGGCCAGGTAATCGCCCCGCAAGCGCAGGGTGGGCAGGCCCAGGATGATCCCCGCCAGCGCCGCCGCCGCTGCGCCCATGGGGAGCACGATCCAGAACGGCAGGTGGATGTCAAAGTGGGGCGAGCCCAGGAAGGCGAAGGTGTAGGCGCCCACCGCGTAGAACGCGATGTAGCCCAGATCCAGCAGGCCGGCAAAGCCGACCACCAGATTGAGGCCGATGGCGAGCAGCACGTAGAGCATCGCAAAATCAAGGATGCGCACCCAGGAACGGCCAAAGGAAATGGCAATCATGGGCGCCACCAGGGCGATGAGCAGCACCACCCAGCGGGCGGCCTTGGGGTTGTTCTTCCCCAGGTAGGGAATGGCTAGAGCCAGTTCGTTCATGGGTGACTCCTCAGGCGCGATCCGACACCCGCTCACCGAGCAGGCCGGTGGGGCGGAAAATGAGCACAACGCCCAGGATGATGAAGGCGAAGATGTCCTGGTAGCTGGAGTTCAGGAAGCCGAAGCTCATGTCCTCGATGTAGCCGGCGCCAATGGATTCCACCAGCCCCAGCACCAGCCCGCCGAGCATCGCACCGGCCAGATTGCCGATCCCCCCCAGCACTGCTGCGGTAAAGGCCTTCAGGCCAGGCATGAAGCCCATGGCGTAGTGGGCGATCCCGTAGTTGGAGGAGAACATCACGCCGGCCACAGCGGCCAGGGCAGAACCGATGATGAAGGTGGAGGCGATGATCTTGTTGGTATCGACCCCCATCAGGCTGGCCACCTTGTGGTTCTCGGCGGTGGCACGCATGGCGCGACCCAGACGGGTCTTGTTCACCAGCAGCACCAGGCCCACCATCAGCAGGGCAGACACCACCAGAATGGTGATCTGCACCGGGGTGATGAACACGCCAGCCACCGGCTGCAGGGGCATGGTGGACACCAGCTGCGGGAAGGTGTGGTAGTTACGGCCCCAGATGATCATGGCCAGGGTCTGGAGCAGGAAGGACACGCCAATCGCAGTGATCAGCGGGGCCAGCCGGGGGGCATTGCGCAGCCGGCGGTAGGCCAGCCGTTCGATGGTGTAACCCATGATCATGCACACCAGCATCGAAACGCCCAGGCTCACCAGCAGGGTGAGCACCGGGCCCAGATCGGGCGCATGGGTCTGGAGCAGTTGGACGACCGTCAGGGCGACCAGGGCGCCCACCATCAACACATCGCCGTGGGCGAAGTTGATGAGGCCCAGAATGCCGTAAACCATGGTGTAGCCGAGGGCGATCAGCGCATACACGCTGCCCACGACCAGACCATTCACGGTCTGTTGTAGCAAAGTTTCCATTGAGTATTTCTCGGATTTGAAAGGCAGCACAAACGGGCGGGGCAGGCTTGTGGCCTGCTCCGCCCAGGGGTCCGCGTTACCTTAATGGGTCATCAAGGGATCAAGCGATCAGGGTAGAAACCGATGGGACGGGTTCTGCCTGTTTCACCCGCAGGGTCAGCCTCAGTTGATGGCGTCCCACTTGCCACCCTTGAACTGATACACCGACACCGCACCTTCCTTGATGTCGCCCTTCGCGTCGAAAGACACATTGCCGATCACGCCGGGGAAGTTCACCTTGCCGATGAAGGGGGCGTACTTGGCCGGCTCCACGCTACCAGCGGCCTTCATGGCTTCCAGCAGGGCGAAGGTGGCATCGTAGGCGTAGGGGGCATAAACCTGCACGTCAGCATTGAAACGCTTCTTGAAGCGCTCGTTGAAGGTCTTGCCGCCAGGCATCTTGTCGAGGGGCAGGCCCGGTTGGGTACAGTAGGCGTTGGCACTGATGGCATCGCCCGCCAGCTTGATCATCTCGCCGGTGCAACCGCCGTCGCCGGTGATGAACTTCACGTCCAGACCCAGCTGCTTGATCTGCTTGAGCATGGGGCCGGCCTGGGTATCCATGCCGCTGAACACGATCACGTCCGGCTTCTGGGCCTTGATGCGGGTCAGGATGGCGAGGAAGTCGGTGGCCTTGTCGCTGGTGAATTCACGGCCGGAGAGCTGGCCGCCGTTGGCCTTGACGGCCTTTTCCACCTCGTCGGCCAGACCCTGGCCGTAGGCGGTGCGGTCATCGACGATGGCAACGCGCTTGCCCAGCTTGGTGGACGCGTACTTGCCAATGGCGGTGCCCTGCTGCACATCGTTGGCGATGGTGCGGAAGGTGGCCTTGAAGTTCTGCTGGGTCAGCTTGGGGTTGGTGGAAGCGGGCGAAATCTGGGGAATGCCGGCTTCGTTGTAGATGCGGGAGGCGGGAATGGAGGCGCCCGAGTTCAGGTGACCAATGACCCCCTTGGCGTTGCTGTCAGCCAGGCGCTGGGCAACGGTGGTGGCGGTACGGGGGTCGGCCTGGTCATCTTCAGCCTGGATTTCAAACTTGACCTTCTTGCCTGCAACAACAACGCCCTTGGCCTGGGCATCTTCAACCGCCAGGCGGACACCGTTTTCGATGTCCTTGCCCAAGTGCGCCTGGGTGCCGGTGAGGGGTGCTGCAACACCAATCTTGACCACGACTTCCTGAGCCTGGGCGGCGGATGCACCAAAGGCGAGCACTGCGAGGGCGATGAGGGTGGGTTTCATGCAAAAATCTCCAGAGAATGAGTCAAATTGCGGACTTCAAGCAAAATCGGGGCCGCCAGGGCCCGCCATGCAGCTTAGTTAAAGGCTTCCCACTTCCCGCCCTTGAACTGGTAGAGGCTCACAGCACCTTCCTTGCTGTCGCCCTTGGGGTCAAAGGCGATGTTGCCCGTCACGCCCTTGAAGGAAACCTTCTGTAGCATCGGGACATACTTGGCAGGATCGGCGGAGTTGGCCAGCTTCATGGCCTCCACCAGGGCTGAGGCCGCGTCGTAGCTGTAAGGTGCATACAGCTGGACCGGCGCATTGAACCGCTTCTTGAAGCGCTCGTTGAACTCCTTGCCACCCGGCATGCGTTCCAGCGGAATGCCGGCCTGGGTGCAATACACATCGCCGGTCATGGCGGTGCCGGAGATCTTGATCATCTCGGAGGTGCAGGAACCATCACCGCCCAGATACTTGGCGTTGATCCCGAGCTGACGCATCTGCTTGAGCAGGGGCGCGCCCTGGGCATCCATACCGCCGTAGAACACCGCATCCGGCTGGGCTGCGCGCAGCTTGGTCAGGATGGCGGCAAAATCGGTGGCCTTGTCGTTGGTGAACTCACGCCCGACCGGGGTCACGCCAGCCTTCTTGAGGCTTTCCACCAGCGCATCGGCCAGGCCCTGACCATACGCGGTGCGGTCGTCGATCACCGCAATGCGGCGCGCCTTGAGCACCTCGGTGGCGAACTTGGCCATGGCAGCACCCTGCTGCAGGTCGTTCGCGATCACCCGGTAGGTGGTCTTGTAACCCTGCTGGGTCAGCTTGGGGCTGGTGGACGAGGGGGTGATGGCCGGAATGCCGGCCTGCTCGTACACGCGGGACGCCGGGATGGTCGCCCCGGACGTCACGTGGCCCACCACACCCTTGACACCAGCGTCAGCCAGCCGCTGGGCCACCGTGGTGGCCACGCGGGGGTCCGCCTGGTCATCTTCGGCGGCCAGCTCGAAACGCACCTTCTGACCGGCAATGGTCACGCCTTTGGCGTTCGCATCGTCCAGGGCCAGTTGGGCACCATATTGTTCATCTTTGCCGATATGGGCCACAGGACCGGTTAGCGGGCCGGCAAAGCCGACCTTCACCACCGTGTCCGCAGAGGCGATTCCACTCGCCCCCAGGCCCATGAGGGCCAGCATGATTACACCACGCTTCACGGGTCAACTCCTTTGCTCGAAAAGTGTCGGCGCCCCCTCCAGAGCGCCAAACCCCATCCTCCGGTCGGGAATTGTAGCGAAGCCAGACGAAAACGGGCGTCTTGTGGAAAACCCTGTATCACTCTGCCGTCGATAAACGGCCCTGCCGGAACTACACCAATTGAATATTTTTCAGCTTTACGCGCTCAAGTTGGCATGTTTTTTTCCGAAAACTGCTCCAGGGTGCACGTACCCTGTGGAGCACCTGTTCAGAAATGATACACATCTGAAGCAACTGTATTGCATCGCAACAAAGCCCATAAAAATCGCCAACAGCCTGATAGAAAAAGAAAATACCCTGAAATAGCCCACGCCATAAGCATTGGCATGACCCCTGCTGGTTATAATCCGAGCGCTTGAAAGCGTTACCGGTTCCGATACGGTCCACCACATACCAGGAGGAGAATTCCATGCTGTACGCTCTGCCCGGCTCTGCCGACGCCAAGATCCAATACAAGGCCAAGTACGACAACTTCATCGGTGGCCAGTGGGTTGCCCCCGTCAACGGTGAATACTTCGACGTGATCACCCCGATCACCGGCCAGGTTTACACCCAAGTGGCCCGCTCCGGCGCTGCCGACATCGAGCTGGCCCTGGACGCCGCCCACGCCGTGGCCGACAAGTTTGGTCGCACCCCCGCTGCCGAGCGTGCCAACCTCCTGCTGAAGATCGCTGACCGTCTCGAAGCCAACCTCGAGCGCCTGGCCTACGCCGAAACCGTTGATAACGGCAAGCCCATCCGCGAAACCCTGAACGCCGACATCCCCCTGGCTGTCGACCACTTCCGCTACTTCGCCGGCTGCCTGCGCTCCCAAGAAGGCTCCCTGTCCGAAATCGACGAAAACACCGTCGCTTACCACTTCCATGAGCCCCTGGGCGTGGTCGGTCAGATCATCCCCTGGAACTTCCCGATTCTGATGGCCGCCTGGAAGCTGGCCCCCGCCATCGGCGCCGGTAACTGCGTGGTTCTGAAGCCCGCCGAATCCACCCCGATCTCCATCCTGATCCTGGTCGAACTGATCGCCGACCTGCTGCCCCCGGGCGTGCTGAACGTGGTGAACGGTCTGGGCCGCGAAGCTGGCATGCCCCTGGCCACCAGCAAGCGCATCGCCAAGATCGCCTTCACCGGCTCCACCGCCACCGGCCGCGTGATCGCCCAGGCCGCTGCCACCAGCCTGATCCCCGCCACCCTGGAACTGGGCGGCAAGTCCCCCAACATCTTCTTCGAAGACATCGCCGCCGCTGACGACGCCTTCTTCGACAAGGCCATCGAAGGTCTGGTGCTGTTCGCCTTCAACCAGGGCGAAGTCTGCACCTGCCCGTCCCGCGCCCTGATCCAGGAATCCATCTACGACAAGTTCATGGAACGTGCCCTGGAGCGCGTCAAGCTGATCAAGCAAGGCAGCCCGCTCGACACCGACACCATGATCGGTGCCCAGGCTTCCCAGCTGCAGATGGACAAGATCCAGGAATACCTGGCCATCGGCAAGGGCGAAGGCGCCCAAGTGCTGTGCGGCGGCGAACGTGCTCACCTGGACGGCGAACTGGCCGGCGGCTACTACATCCAGCCGACCCTGTTCAAGGGCCACAACAAGATGCGCGTCTTCCAAGAAGAAATCTTCGGGCCGGTGCTCGCCGTCACCACCTTCAAGGACGAAGCCGAAGCCCTCGCCATCGCCAACGACACCGTCTATGGCCTCGGCGCCGGCGTGTGGAGCCGCGACGGCAGCCGTGCCTTCCGTATGGGCCGCAACATCAAGGCCGGCCGCGTATGGACCAACTGCTACCACGCCTACCCGGCTCACGCGGCCTTCGGCGGCTACAAGGAATCCGGTATCGGCCGTGAAACCCACAAGGTCATGCTCGACCACTACCAGCAGACCAAGAACCTGCTGGTCAGCTACAGCCCGAACAAGCTGGGCTTCTTCTGATGCAGTACCGGCCGGCCTGGCGCGCGTCCGGCCGGCCTGCCGCCCCGGCCCCGGGGCGGCCTGTCGTTCTCTTGTAAGGCAAGGTGTTGCGGGGCGGGAGCGATCCCGTCCCGCTTTTTTATCCGGAGCTTGAGCATGATCCCCCGCGTCGTCGCCACCGAATCCGCCCTCGCCTTCATCGACGAACTGCGTGCCGAATTCGGCCCGCTGATGTTCCTGCTCTCGGGCGGCTGCTGCGACGGCAGCGTGCCCAATTGCTACAAGGTCGGCGAAGTCACGCCCGGCCAGACCATGCTGTGCCTCGGCCAGGTCGGCGGCGCCGAG
>JAJTBM010000493.1 GCA_021286885.1 Rhodocyclales bacterium | reverse complement strand
GGTTTCGGAAGCTGGACGCTCCCCGCCCTTGCGTGTTCTCCCATTGCGGGCACCCTCAATACCGTAGAAGGCCGCGTTGAAATGCGCGCTGCCACCGGCAGCACTTGGCAAACCGCCCAGGTCAAGCAAACCCTTTGCCCGGGCGATCAGCTTGCCGTGCGTGGCCCGGGGCGTGCATCGGTGGTATTGAGCCAAAACGTGCTGGTGCGCCTCGATCAGGATACAACCCTCACCCTGCCGCCTGAGCGTGGGCGCCGTGCTGCCCCGCGTGATCCTCGGCCAGGCCTCCCTGGCCGGGGATCACGACACCAACCAGGATTTTCACGGCGCCCTGCTGCCTACCGGCCATCAGCGCCTCGGCAAGGGCATCGTGCATGTCATCAGCCGCTATTCCAAGCGCTTCGGCATCCTGACCCCGTTTGTAAACGCCATGGTCGACGGCACCGAATTCACCGTCGATGCCAACGATGACCGCACCCAGGTCTCGGTGTCCGAAGGCAAGGTACGCACCGTCAATGACAAGGGCGAAACCGTGCTGCTGCCCGGCGATGCGAGCGAAACCGGCCCCAATGCCGCGCCCCACACCATCCAGATCCGCCCCCGCGATGCGGTGGCCTGGGCGATCCACTACCCGTATGTGCTGCGTCTGGCCGATGCCGACATCGCCGCCTACCCGGCCGCCCTGGGGGCGCGCCTCCAGGCCGCCCGCCAAGCCGCCGATGAAGGCCGTTTCCACGATGCCGCAGCCGGTCTCGACCGCCTGCCCGAACTCAAGACCGACCCGCGTCTGGCCGCGCTCCAGGCCGATTACCTGCTCGGTTTTGGCCGGGTAGACCAGGCTCGGGCCCTGCTGGCCGGCTTCACCCAGCCCGATGCCAGCCTCAACGCCGTGCGCACCCTGCTTGATCTGAGCAAGGGCGACAGCGCCGCCGCCCTTGCCAAGGCCCAGGAGGCCGTTCGGCTTGAAGCCAACAGCGCCGCCGCCTGGCTCGCCCTGAGCTATGCCCAGCAGGCCGCCCACCAGCTGCCCGAAGCCCGCCGCAGCGCCGAACAGGCCACCCGCCTGAGCGAAGCCCACCCCGCTGCCTGGGCGCGCCGCGCCGAGCTGGAGCTGGGCCAGGGCCTCACCCGCGAAGGGGGCGAATCTGCCCGCAAGGCCCTCGAACTCAGCCCGCGCATGGCCGACGCCCGTGCCCTGGCTGCCTTTGCCCAACTCGCCCAGGGCCGCACCAGCGAAGCCGAAGCCGGCTTCAAGGAAGCCATCGAACTCAACCCCGCCGCACCCCTGGGCCACTTTGGCCTGGGCCTTGCCCAGATGCGCCAGGGCCAGCTGGCCGAAGGCCGCCGCTCCCTCGAAGTCGCAGCCCTGCTCGACCCGGACAACGCCGAACTGCGCAGCTATCTGGGCCGCGCCTACATGGAAGAGAACAACGACAAGCAAGCCCAGGCCCAGCTGGATCTGGCTCGTCGCCTCGACCCCGCATCGCCCACCCCCTGGTACTTTGATGCCTTCCGCAAGCAGCTCGCCCACCAGCCCCTGGCCGCCGTACTCGATGCCGAAAAAGCCCTGGCCCTCAACGACAACCGGGCCGTGCTGCGCAGCACCGAGGTGCTGAGCCAGGACAAGGCCGCCCGGGACGTGAGCCTCGGTTCTGCCTACCTGCAAGTGGGTTTTGAGGCCGCCGCCCGCACCGCCGCCCTGGACGCCCTCAACACCGACCCCCAAAGCGCCGCAGCCCACCGGCTGCTGGCCGAATCCTACGCCGCCGACCCCGACCGGGAAAAAGCCCGGCTGTCCGAGCAGCTCCAGGCCAAGCTGCGCCAGCCCATTGGCACCTGGCCCCTCCCGCCCCAGTTCGTGATGCCCTCCCTGCCCGTGCTGGGCGGCCCGAGCACCATTTCGCCGGATGAAGGCACCGCCTTCTTCGACCGCCAGCCCACCCACTTTGCCGCCAGCCTGGGCGCCGGCAACCGGGGTATCCGCATGGGCAGCGTGATGGCCTCCCACGCCTGGGAAAAGGCCCAGCTCTCGGTGGGCGGGTTTGATTATCGGGGCGATGCCTTCTCGAGCCCAAGTGTAGGTACCCATTTGAGCGGCACGGTGCTGGATTTCCAATTTGCACCCACCTCTGACTCGATGGTTTATACCGAATATAAGCACACAGAACGTGTGGCGGGAAATCTGACGCAGGTGTTGCCTGTTAGTGCAACTTACAACGCGAATTTAGTGCGCCGTGCTGAGCTTGCTGATACGGCTCGTGTCGGTATGCGTTATGATATTTCCCCGTCTAAAGAGTTTGTGGCTGAGGTGTATTCGGGTAGGGTTAGGGTTGGAACGAAAGACTTTGATCGTGTTGTATATGATTCTGCTGACTCTTCTT
>JAJTBM010000492.1 GCA_021286885.1 Rhodocyclales bacterium | reverse complement strand
CCCGCCCACCGCCGCTATGAGCTGCACCGGGTGTGGGTGGTGGAAGCCAGCGTGAAGGCCGGTGCCCGCCACATTTCCCCCAAGCGCACCTTCTTCCTGGATGAGGACAGCTGGAACCTGGTGGCCGCCGACGACTACGACGCCCAGGGCAAGATCTGGAAGCACCGGGAAGGCTATTTGATCCCCGTGTATGAAACCGGCACCTGCGACGTGGCCGGCTTCACCCAGTACAACCTGAACGAAGGCCGCTACGTGTTCGACCTGCACGCCGCCGGCACCGGCAAGGACATCCAGTGGGTGACCGAAGGCAACAGCCCCCGCTACAAGCCTTCGTTCTACACCTCCGACAACCTGCGCGCCATCAGCGACCGCTAAGCCTGGGCCGGCCCCCGGCCCCCATCGCGCCACCCGCCATCGCCCTTCACCCCGGGCGAGGGGAGGGGGCGCACGTCAGGAACACGGGATACAGGAGCTTTCAGCATGTCTACCTTTCGCCCCACCGTTTGCCCCACGTCTGTAAAACCCCTTGTACTTGCCCTGCTCACCGGCCTGGCCGGGCAGGCGTCGGCCTTCACCTTCCAGGACGAGAACATCTCCGGCAGCCTGGATTCCACCATCACCGCCGGCATTGGGGTGCGCACCGAGAACCCCGCCTGTCCGCTGGTGCTGAGCGGCGCCACGGGGGCCGGCGCGCCCTCGGGCTGCGCCACCGTGGCCAGCGGCCTGGGGGATCAGGGCACCCTCAACTATGCCAAGGGCGACGCCTTCACCACCTACCTGAAGGGCACCCATGAGCTGCTGCTCAAGCTGCCCGCCGACGTGAAGTTCATGGCCCGGGCCAGTTGGCTCAAGGATCTCTCGGCCACCACCACCACCGACTACGTGAGCGCCGGCAACCCCGCCGGGGTGGGCAATCTGACGGGCGACGCCAAGGACGACCTCTCGTTCAAGGCCCGCCTGCTGGATTTCTGGGTGAGCAAGGAGTTTGAAGTGGGCGAGCAGCGCGCCCGGGTACGGGTGGGCAACCAGGTCATCAGCTGGGGCGAAAGCCTGTTCATTCCGGGGGGCATCAACCAGGTGAACGCCATGGATCTGATGCGCCTCTCCCAGCCCGGCACCCAGCTCAAGGAAGTGTTTTTGCCGGCGCCCATCGTGAGCGTGGCCGCAGGCCTGGGGGGCGGCTTTAATGCCGAAGCCTATGTGCAGGCCAAGTGGAACGCCAACTACTACCCGCCCACGGGCAGTTTCTGGTCTCAGGTGAACGGCCTGGGTCGGGGCCACCAGACCTACGGGCTGGCCCAGGGCAGCGCCCGCAAGGATGGCCAGTACGGGGCCGCCCTGCGTTGGCAGCCGGAAGGCACCCAGCTCAACCTGGGCCTGTACGGCATGGCCTACCACGACAAGGCCGCCCAATTTACCTACAACCTGGACGGCACCGGGGCCGCCGGCTGGGCCTTCCCCGAAGACCGCCGCATGTTTGGGGTGAGCGCCAACTTTCCCCTGGGTGACTGGGCCATTGGCTCCGAACTGTCTTACCGCCCCCGGGATGCGGTGTCCCTCAACCCGGCCAGCGGCTGCGCCGGCACCAACGGCAATTGCTATGTGGATGAGCGTAAGTTCCAGTGGCACCTGACCGGCACGCTGAGCCTCACCCCGAGCGACCACGGCGCGATCCTCAACGCCCTGGGGGGTGCCCAGACGGCCACCCTGATGCTCGAAGCGGTCGCCATCAAATATCCCAACCTCAAGCAGTTCTACAACGGCGTGCCGGTGGGCGCCGGGGCCTGGGGCTGGGGCGTGGAGGCGGACGCCAGCGGCAGCGCCCTGCCCGCAGGCACCAAGTCTTCCTGGGGCTACAACCTGGATTTCAGCTGGGTGTATGACGGCTCCGTCATCAACGGCTGGCAGGTGATCCCCGAGATCTTCTACTTCCAGGCGGTCAAGGGCCGCACCCCCACCACCACGGCCACCTTCATGGAAGGCGCCAAGTCTGCCAACTTCATCGTGAGCTTCGTGCAGAACCCGGCCTCCTGGCAGTTCGCTGTCAATTACGCCAAGTTCTGGGGTGGTGACAGCCGCTTCGACCAGCCCTACAAGGACCGGGACTTCATCGGCGCCTACGTTTCCCGCAACTTCTGACGGAGCCCGGGCAGCCCCGCCCGCCTGCCGCCCTGGGGCGCGGGCGGCGGGGCCTGGCCCGCGTTCCTGGGTGGAACATCGTGTTGAATCCATTTAGCGTCGACAGCGTCGACCAGTTTTTTACCCGCAGCCTCAAGGCGCTCGAAGGCTTTTTGTTCGGCATCCGGCGCAGCCTGCTGGCGCTGCTGCTGGCCTTCACCGGGGTGATGGCGTATTTCGCGCTCCAGCTCCACATGGACGCAGGCTTCGAGAAGCAAC
>JAJTBM010000491.1 GCA_021286885.1 Rhodocyclales bacterium | reverse complement strand
ACATCCAAGGGGATATTTATGTCTAAGCTCACATGGTCCAGCGAACTGGACACAGGCATCAGTGAAATAGATCAGCAACATAAACAGATCATGGTGCTCATCAACCGGCTCCAGGATGCCCGCGACAGCGGCGACCGGGAAGGCATTCTGGCGGTGGTGAATGATCTGGTGGACTACACCGTGTCGCACTTGGACTTCGAAGAATCCATGCTCGAAAAGGTGCAATACGAGTTTCTGGGCGGCCACAAGAAGGTGCATACCCTGCTGGTGCGCAACGTAACGGGCATCCAGCAGCGCATCCAGGCCGGGGAAGATGTGGTCCATGAACTACACAGCCTGCTCCACCGCTGGCTGTTCAATCACATCCTGCACGACGACGCCGCCTACGTGCGCGTCGTCCGCCCCAAGGCCCAGGAACTGGTGGAAGACAAGGCCGAAGGCGGCTGGCTGAGCCGCGCCCTGGGCAGCTTCTTCCGCAAAGCCACTGCCTGAGGCTGGCCACACCGGCCCTGCCTGTAGCAACAAAAGCCCCGCCCACCGAACCTAATCGGTGGGCGGGGCTTTTTCACGGGCACAACAACCGGGCGGCTCAGCCCAGCACGGTGTGCAGCATCTTGAGCGAGAGCAGCACCAGCACCGCCGCAAAGATCTTCTTGAGGGTGGCCACCGGCAGCCGGTGGGCCAGCCGGGCACCGATGGGCGCCGTCACCCCGGAGAGCACCGAGAGCAGCACCAGGGCGGGCAGATACACATAGCCCACCGACCCGGGCGGCAGATTACCGGCGCCCCAACCATTAATGAGGTAGCCCAGGGCCCCCGCCAGCGCGATGGGCAGGCCAATGGCCGCCGAGGTGCCGATGGCGTTCTGCATCTTGACATTGCACCAGGTCATGAAGGGCACCGACAGAGAACCCCCGCCAATCGCCACCAGGGCCGAGATCAGACCAATGCCGCCCCCCACCCCGGCCAGCCCCAGGGGCCCCGGCAGGGCACGGGAAGGCTTGGGCTTCACGTTAAGAATCATCTGCACCGACACATAGGCCATGAAGCAGGCAAAGAACACCGCCAAAGGCGCGGTGGGCACCCGGGAAGCCACAAAGGTGCCGGCGAAGGTGCCCGCCAACACCCCAGGGGCGATGCCCTTCACGATGTCCCAACGCACCGCGCCATGCTTGTGGTGGGCGCGCAGGCTGGAGAGGGAGGTCATCACAATGGCCGCCATGGACGTCCCCAGGGCCAGATGCACCAGATGTTCCCGGGGCACGCCCTGGGCAGCAAACAACGTGGTAAGCATGGGCACCATGATCCCGCCCCCACCCACGCCGAGCAGCCCGGCAAAGAAGCCCACAAAGCCCCCCAGGGCCAGATAGGCCAGCAACCATTCGATTTCCATCACATCCCCACCAGATCCGGGGCCGCCAGCAGCTGGCCCACAATGAAAGTCCATTCTTCGGGCGTCACCGGCGTGATCGACAGCCGGTTCCCCTTGGCCAGGAGCGGCATACTGGCCAGTTCGGGGTGGCCCCGCAATTCGGGCAAACCCACCAGCCGGGTGGTACGCACCCATTGCACGTCCACATGCAGCCAGCGGGGCGCCTCCGGGCGGGCCTTGGGATCAAAGTAGGGGCTGGCCGGATCGAACTGGCTTGCATCGGGATAGGCCCCGCTCGCCACCCGGGCAATCCCGGCAATGCCCGGCTGGGCACAGCTGGAGTGGTAGAACAGCACCCCGTCGCCCACCCGCATTGCGTCCCGCATGAAGTTGCGCGCCTGGTAGTTGCGCACCCCGTACCAGGGCACAGTCTGGGCCGGGCGCCGGGCCAGATCCTGGATGGAACAGTCATCCGGTTCCGACTTCATCAGCCAATATGACATTTCGAGAACACCACTTCGGTTCGGCCCCCGGAGGGGCTGGGTTATGATCGAGACGCATCCTGCCGCAGTGCATCAGACAGGCGCAAGCATTCCTTTCCCTCCCTCCCGTTCACCCCCTTTCCCGTTCGAGCCCTCCTGTGACCCGCTTCTATCCCCTGTTGTTTGTCGTGCTCTGGAGCACCGGCTTCATTGGCGCCAAATTCGGCCTGCCCTACGCCGAACCCCTCAGTTTTCTGTGCGCCCGCTATGTATCGGTGATCCTGCTGATGGGCGCGGTAGCCCTCCTCACCCGCGCCCCCTGGCCCCGGGACTGGCGCCAGGTGGCCCATATCGCCATCACCGGTCTGCTCGTCCATGCGGTCTATCTGGGCGGCGTGTTCATGGCCATCCGCCACGGTCTGCCTGCGGGGATCACCGCCCTGGTGGTGGGCCTGCAACCGCTGCTGACCGCTTTTGGGGCCGGGCTGTTTCTGGGCGAGAAGGTCTTGCCGCGCCAATGGGCTGGACTGGCCCTGGGGCTGGCGGGGGTG
>JAJTBM010000490.1 GCA_021286885.1 Rhodocyclales bacterium | reverse complement strand
GGTTCATGTCGCTAGCGTTTTCAGCTGCGGCAGACCACTGGGCCAGCAGTTGGGGGATCGCGACAGACTTGAGGGTGGCATTGAGGAGAGCCATGGCATCCCAGGTGGCTTCGCCCTGGTTGGTGTCCAGGGCTACCAGGATATCCTGCAGGCCGACCTTGCTGACGTTGGACAGCACGGCGGAACCGTTCGGGCCCTGCAGGCTCAGTACCCCGTTGGCGAAGCTGGCGCCCAGCAGATTGGCCAGGCCGTAGGCCAGGTTGATGTAGGACACGCCGTCATCGGTGCCTTCGACCACATCGTTGCCGCCCAGCAGGTTCAGATAATTGAAGCCATCGCTCAGCTTGTAGATCTGGTTGCCCAGGGAGGCATCGGTGGGGGTCTTGCCGCCGGGCAGGGTGACCACTTCAGCGAGGCCGAAGCCGTCGATGTTGGTAGCGGCCAGGTTGGCTACGAACAGGCCGGAATCGTAGGCACTGTCGCCAGTGTCGCCGATGGCGATCTTGATGGTGTTGGTGCCCAGTTGCACCGGGGCGATGATCTCCAGCTTGGAGGAGATGCCGTCATACTCGATGCTGCGCACGCCATTACTGTTGTCAATGAAGTTGCCAGCGCTCAGGTTGTTCTCCAGTACGCTCAGAGGCTGGGTGGCGGTGCCGTTGAACAGGGCGTAATTGGCACCATTCACGAAGACACCGGCGATATCCACGAAGGTGCTGTCCGCATATTCAGGGTATTCGTCGGAGCCGAATACCAGGTCGAAGCGGATGCTCTTGACCGAGGGATCTGTCACCTCGAAGGAGAAGGAAAGGCTGGTAAAATCTCTAACCTGTCCGGCACCAGAGAAGGCTATGTCAACGGCATTCTTCAGGTCGGCATCTGGTTCCTGATAGAAATTGACGAAGGACTCGCCGTAGCTGTTCTCGCTGTTACTCGTGGGAACGATGCCGTTGCCAGAGGAAAGGAAGAGACCCGCGCCGATGCCCAGGTTCAGGCTGCCGTCGTAAAAGGAAATGGAGTTGACGGCGGTGGTGGTGCTGGTGGCGTAGTCATAGTTGTTGACGACCCCGTAGATGAGCTGCAGGCTGTCGTAGTTAACGGCCAGGCCAGCCTTGTTCAGGAACAGGGCGTCGATCAGCTGGGTGGAAGTATGGGTTGCTGCGTCGTAATTGGTGTAAGGCATGGCGGACTCCGTTGTGTGGTTAATGTCTTGGCTTCAGGCTGGACCTGCGGAAATCCGATTATAGATTTACTCCATTGAAATTGTTAAATAGTGTTAAGTGATATGTCTTCGGGGTTTTATGGGTGTTCTTGACGGTCTGTCCCTGGACCCTTCGGGGGAGGGGGTTACCGTATTTGCCCCCCATCCGGACGACGAGGTTTTCGGCTGTGGTGGCCTGCTGGCGCTGCTGGCCGCCCAAGGCTTCAGACTGCGGGTCGTTATCGTCAGCGATGGGGGGTTTGGCGAGTTCGGCCGCGATACCGCAGCAAGAAAGCGTGAAAGCCGGGCGGCCATGACGCTGCTCGGGGAGGCCGATATCGATTTCTGGGATCTGCCAGATCAGGGTCTGGGCGGGATTGACGACCTGGACCAGCGTTTCCAGGCCGAACTGGAAGCCGATCCCTGCCAGCTGATGCTGGCGCCTTCTCCCTGGGAGGTCCACCCCGATCACCTGGCTGTCTGTATGGCCGCCAGCAAGGCCTGGCGCCAGATGGAGAGGCCGCCGCAACTGGCGTTTTACGAAGTAGGGGTGCCCATGCCCCGTGCCTTCATCCTGGATATCAGCCAGGTGGCAGAGCGCAAGCGTCAGGCCATGGCGTGTTTTGCTTCCCAGAATGCCATCCAGGACTACGCCCAGCAGATTGGCGGTCTGAATACCTACCGGGGCTACGTGCTTGAGGCTCGGGGGGCCTGGGGTGAGGCTTACTTCCGGCCCGAGCCGGCTTTACTGCGGGCCGGCGGTGTTGAGGTGCTGGCCGGCCTGCTGGCGGGGCAGCACCTGCTCTGGTCGCCTGAAAGTGGGCGAGAGGAGAGCCGCCAGCCCTTTACCCAGGAATCCCTGGCGGCGCTGCTGGAAGAAAGCCAAGGTCTGCAAGCCACCCTGGCGGCCTTGTATGCCTCGACTTCCTGGCGGCTGACCGCACCTCTGCGGGCCCTGATGCGCTGGTTCCGGAGTCTGTCCTCCGGCTCAGGCCGGCAGCTTTAAGCCGGGAGTGCCCAGGTTCGGCAGGGCCCCTGCCCGATGTTGTCTCCTGCGATCCGGAAATACAGCTTGCAGCCAGCGAAGGCGCGTAGCAGGGCGCCGGGTAGTTCGACTTCGCGCCCCGAGCCGAAGCAGCCGATGGCCGGGACGAAGTTTGCCGCCGGGCTGATTTCCAGCAGCCACTGGGCTAGTCCCTCTGGTGCCT
>JAJTBM010000489.1 GCA_021286885.1 Rhodocyclales bacterium | reverse complement strand
GGAGTACTCGACCGGGGTTTACCTGCTCTCCCCGGGCACCGAAGTGATCGGCGCCCAGATCGTCTCCCTGTGGGCTTCGGGTGCGGTGGATGTGGTGGCCGCCCTGTCCCTGATCAATATGTTGCTGGTGGGCATCGGCCTGGCGCTGGCCCTGCGTTTCGGAGTGAAACTTCATGCCTGACAAGACCATACTCGCGGTGGACCGGCTCGCCCTGTCCTATGGCAGCAATCCCATTCTGAAGGGGGTGTCCATGCACCTCCAGCGGGGTGAAGTGGTGTCCTTGCTGGGGCCCTCGGGCAGCGGCAAAACCACCCTGCTGCGGGCGGTGGCGGGGCTGGAGCAGCCCCACGCCGGGCGCATCACCATTGCCGGGCGCTGCATCTACGATGGGGGCGGCAGCGTGGATGTGCCCGCCGAGGCCCGGGATCTGGGGCTGGTGTTCCAGTCCTACGCCCTGTGGCCCCACAAGACCGTGTTCGACAACGTGGCCTATCCCCTGCGCCTGCGCAAGGTGAGTGGCGACGAGATCCAGCGCCGGGTGCAGACCGCCCTCACCAGCCTGGGCTTGGCCCATCTGGCCGAGCGCTACCCGCACCAGCTCTCGGGCGGTCAGCAGCAGCGGGTGTCGATTGCCCGGGCCCTGGTCTACAACCCGCCGGTGATCCTGCTCGATGAGCCTCTTTCCAACCTGGACGCCAAGATGCGCGAGGAGGCCCGGGCCTGGCTGCGCAAGCTGATCGTGGAAATGCAGCTCTCCGCCCTGGTGGTGACCCACGACCAGTCGGAAGCCATGGCCATGTCCGACCGCATTCTGCTGCTCAACGGCGGGGTGATCGAGCAGCAGGGCCGCCCGGAAGAGATGTACAGCCAGCCCTCAACCCGCTTCGTGGCCGACTTCATGGGCAGCAACAACCAGTTGCGCGGCCAGGTGGTGGAGCAGCGGGGCGAAGAGGTGTGCGTCAAGTGCGCCGACGGCCTGCGCCTGTGGGGCCGGCTGCGTAGCGGTGCCGGGGTGGGGGACGAGGTGGAGGTGCTGATTCGCGTCGAACAGCTCCACCTGATGCACGAGGCCGGGGAGCATCGGGCCCGCCTGGATCTGGTGACGTCCATGTTCCTGGGGGACCGCTTCGAGTACGTGTTCCACGTGGGTGACCAGTTGGTGCGGGCCTGGGGCAAGCGGGCCGAGCCGCCCGGCCCCCAGTGGGTGGCGTTTCCCCCCGAAGCGGTCTGGGTGTTCTGAGCCCGCCGATCTCACCGATGCAGGGGGCGGCGTGATGGTGCGCCGCCCGTGCGCCCAAATCCCATCACCCGCGTGTGCCTGCCCAGCCCCGCAGCTCAACCCCCCGGGTGGCTGCGGGGCTGTTGCTTTGGGGCGGCCCGGGTTGCCTGTTTGCTGGAGAAGGCTTGATGATGCCTCGTTACTTTGATTCCCGGCCTGCTTGGGCCGGAGTGCGGGTGATGCTCACCCTCGTGCTGGCCCTGGGGGCGGCGCTGCTCGCCCGCTGGGGGCATTTGCCCCTGCCCTGGCTGCTCGGCCCCCTGTTCGGGGTGGCCCTGCTGCGCATGGCCGGGCTGCCCCTGGAGGCCCTGCGGGGTGGGCGTCAGGCGGGTCAGTGGGCGATTGGTACGGCCCTGGGGCTGCATTTCACCCCTTTGGTGGTGGGGCGCCTGGGGCAGGAGGCGCCGCTGATTCTCGCCCTGGCCCTGGGGGGCGTGCTGGCAGGGCTGCTGGGGGGCTGGATTCTGGCCCGCTGGGGGCGGGTGAATCCCGCCACGGCCTTTTTTGCCGCCCTGCCGGGGGGCGCCTCGGAAATGGTGGTGCTGGCCGAGCGGGGCGGTGGCGCCCCCGACCGGGTAGCCGCCGCCCACGGGCTGCGGGTGCTGCTGGTGGTGTCCACGATTCCCTTCATCCTTTACCACTGGGCGCCGGCCAGCCCGGCCACCCCCTTGCCCCACGGGCCCGGGGCAACGGGGACGCTGCTTGATCTGGCCGGTTTGATCGCCCTCGCCTGGGTAGGGGCAGGGGTATTGGGCGGGCTGAAGGTGGCGAATTTCTGGGTGCTCGGCCCCATGGCCAGCGTGGGTCTGGCCACCGCCTTGGGCTGCCATCTGCCACTGCTGCCGGGCTGGGCGGTGAATGGGGGCCAGCTGCTCCTGGGGGCTGCGCTGGGCACGCGCTTCACCCCGGAGTTTTTTAGCGCCGCGCCCCGTTTTTTGAGCATCTCGGCCCTGTCCACCTTCTGCGCCCTGGCCCTGGGTGGCCTGGGGGTGATGCTGCTTCAGGCGGCTGGCTGGGGCCACTGGCCCACGCTGACCCTGGCCGCCTCCCCGGGCGGCATGGCTGAAATGTGTCTGACGGCTGAAGTGCTGGGCCTGGGCGTGCCCCTGGTCACTGCCACCCATGTGCTGCGG
>JAJTBM010000488.1 GCA_021286885.1 Rhodocyclales bacterium | reverse complement strand
CCGTGTCCTGGGTCAGCAGCTGGCGGGCCTTTTCAGCGAACAGCGGCCAGTTGGAGGCCGGGTCCACCACCACCGGTTCCAGCTTCTTGCCGAGCACCCCACCCTTGGCGTTGATTTCCTCGATGGTCATCAGCGCGGTTTCCTTGAGCGCCGTTTCGGAAATTGCCATGGTGCCGGACAGGGAATGCAGGATGCCGACCTTGATGGTGTCGGCCGCGTAGGCGCTGGTGGCCAGACCGCCCATGGCGGCGATGGAAGCGGAAAGAACGGCAGCCTTGAGGAAGGTACGACGGTTTTGCATCGAGAACTCCTTGGATGGGGGGCAGGTTCGATTCAGCGGGCGCTGAGTTCATGGCCTCCAGCTTACGGAGCGGGGGTGCGCAGACCAATACGCAGGATTGCGTAGGCGATGCGTAAGGATGAGCAGCGGTCGGCGTGCGGGCGCTTGGCACTTGTCGATAAATTTTACAGCTACCGCAAAACAGAGGCTTTATGCACTCAGACTAGCAGCCCGCCTAAAGTTTATAAATAACAATAATTTACAAACCAACAAAAGACACAAATATTTCAACACTCGCCACCAGCACTTTCTAAAGCAGTCAAAAAAACCATCCACAAAAAATATAAATCATTGATTTTAAGCAGCTAATATAAAAACGGTCAGCGCGACACCGCTCCACAAGGCAAGTCGAAAAAGTCGCAAAATTTTACAAACACCCCAGAAAACTTAAAAAACCCGCTCAATACGGCGTTGGCACACAAACTGCTCAGTCTGCGCATATCCCGCCGTGAGGCATGGACATCCGATCCAGCCCCGGACTCTCCCTTCGCTCCCAAAGGATCCGTGCCCATGAAAATCATCCGCAAAACCGCCGCCGTCGCCTTGTTTGCCAGCATCGGTCTGGGCGCAGCCAACGCAGCGTATGCGAGCCTCTACACCGATTTTTCGAGCACGACCCTTGATCCCAACCTGCACCTGGACATCCCAAACGCCAGCATTGCCAACATCAGCCTGAACGCCAGCACCGGCACGCTGAATTTCAATGCCACCAGTGCCGGTGACAACCTGTGGACCACCCGCTCCAACGCACCTTTTGCCTGGACTGACCGCCCCACCGTCGCGCTGGGCCAAACTTGGTACACAGAAACCCAGGTTTCAGCCCCGACCAACTCCAGCGGTGTAATCGCAGGGATTACCTTTTACGGTGGGCCGGATGGCGCAGGCGGCAGCAACCAAGGGCAGGAATTCACCTTTGCGCTGGATCACTGGGACTTTGCCACCGCCACCGTGTATGTGCAGGGCCTGGGCGACAACCATCCGGGCAACAGCTCGAACCTGACCGGGGGCACCCTCAGCAGCATCAACCCTGCCGTGTTCTTGCGCACCGAAATCACCGAGAACGGCGCCTCGGATCTGTACACCTTCATGTACAAGCTCAACGCTGCCGACAACTGGACGACTTTCGGCTCCCTGAGCACCGCAGCTGATAACAGCCGGGCCGCCATCTTCCTGAAAACCGCAAGCGGTGGCAGTGCCAGCTTTGACTACTTCAGCGTGGGCGTGATGGGCAATACGGTGCCCGAACCCACCACCCTTGGGCTGCTCGGCGCAGCCACGGGCGTTGCAGGTGTGCTGCGCCAGTTGGGCCAGCGTAACCGCCGCCAGGCCCAGCCGAAGCCCTGAGCCTCGCACCTTCGGGCGCGCCATTTCCGGGGCGCCCAAAAACTCCGTCCTAGACCGCCCGCTCCCCTCTCGGAATATCTTCCGAGCCGGCGGCTCCGCGTAGAATGCCGAATGCCATGTGACTCGACATTCTTTTTAACCGGAGACGCCCCCCATGTTCCCCCTGCCCCGCCCCATTTACCCGGTCGCCGCGATCCGCGAGATCGAAGCCCTGGCCTTGCCCGGCGCCCATCCGCCGCTCATGGAGCGGGCGGGGGCGGCGGCGGCCCGGCTGGCTCGGGGGCTGGTGGCACCCGGGGGATCGGTACTCATCGCCTGCGGCCCGGGCAATAACGGGGGTGACGGGCTGGTGATGGCCCGGCTGCTTCAGGATGCAGGCCACCCGGTGTATGTGGCGCTGGGGGGCGACCCCGAACGTCTGCCTCCCGATGCCGCCCAGGCCCTGGCCCGCTGGCGCGCAGCAGGCGGCGAGGTCTATCCGGAGCTCCCCACCAATGGCCACTGGGCCCTGGTGGTGGATGCGCTGTTTGGCATCGGGCTACAGCGCCCCATCACGGGCCGCTACGCAGACTGGATCGAACACCTCAACAAACTCGCAGCCCCGCGCCTCGCCCTCGACATTCCGAGCGGGCTGGAAGCCGATAGCGGGCGCTGCATGGGCGTGTGCTTTGCGGCGACCCACACCCTCACCTTCATCGCCCTCAAACCGGGCCTGCTCACCCTGGATGGCCC
>JAJTBM010000487.1 GCA_021286885.1 Rhodocyclales bacterium | reverse complement strand
TTTTTTAACTTCCATCGGCAACCCCGTCTTGGGGTCCAGCTTGGCAATCGGGGCCTTGGCGCCAAAGGCGCCCTGCAGGTCGATTTCCCAGCGTTTGGCATCGATCCAGCGTTGGGTGCAGACGAGGATCACCATCACGTTATAGGGCAGGTCGAAGTAGGCGAGGCTGAGGAAGGCGCCGCCCACTGCGTAGCCCACAATGGCCACCTGACACATGCCGGCCAGGTTGTAAGTCCACTCCAGCTCGGGGCGCCCCTTGGAGACTTTGCGGATTTCGGGGCCGATCTTGTAGCTCTTGAACCAGATCATCAGGAACATGAACAGGCCAATAAAGCCGTGTTCGCCCAGAATCTGGAAGTAGATACTGTGGGCCACGTGCAAATCCAGCGGATCAGGGGCGTAGCGGGCGAAGAGGTCGAAGGTGTAGATCTCGAAGCCGCCCCCAAAGATGTTGTGGGTCGCCAGATTGAAGCACATGGTCCAGGCGTTGATCCGCCCCATGGCCGAGCCGTCTTTTTCGTAGGTCTGCATGGTGTTCATCCGCTCCCCCCAAGTGGAGGGCATGAGGGATACCACCAAACCGGCCATCAGGAGCACGGTAATCCCGGAAACCAGCTTCTGGGGCGAGCGCAGCCAAAGCACGAAACCCATGGCCGAAATGGCCAGCAAGGCGCCCCGGGATTGGCTGCCAATGGCCGCCACTGCCGACAAAATCGCGGTCCAGAGCAGGAAGCGCCGCACCCATTTGTAGGGCGACATGAGGCGCAGGTAGTTGAGCAGCGGAATGGCCATGATCATGGCCACGGCCACTTCGTTGTTACCTTCGATGAAGCTGCCCGGCGGCCCCCAGACCCGGTTGCTGCCCCCGGTCTGGATGGTGAAGATGCCGCCCTTGAAGCCATAAAAGCCAATCGACAAGGCATTCACCCAGGCAAACATTTCGATGTGCTTGCGCTCGTGCAGGGCAGCCAGCGCCACCAGGGTCATGATCTGGATCTTGAGCACCTTGTTGAGCTGCACCGTCGATTCGGTGGGGTAGAAGCCCATGAAGGTGGTGATACACATCCAGATCAGGAAGGCAATCAGATACTTGACCGGCGGCTTGTAGGGCATCTTGAGCGGGTCTTTGGAGAACAGCACCGAGATGGCTGCGCAACCCGCCGAAACCACAGCAAAGGGAAAACTGTGGGCAAAACCAAAGGTGAGCCGGTGGGGGCTCATGATGCTGACCCAAGTCCAGAGCATCACGGACGTGGTGGTGTGGGCCAGGGCGCTGGGGATCACCATCAGCACCAGGCCCACCAGTACAAGGTCACGCACGGGGAGCCCCCGCCTGCACCTTGCTCACCACGTAGCGGAACTTGCCCGAAGCCTCCCGGGGAATCTCGTCCACCTGGGTGAGACTCACCTGCACGCCCGCCCCCAGCCGAGCCTTGTAGTCGGCCACGATGCGGGCCGCGCCGGCCTCGCTAAACTGGGGATTGGTCACGAGCAGCACCTCGGTGTGATCCAGGCTGTGCTGGATGATCTTGAAACGCTCCACCCCGGGCACATCGCGCACGGTGTAGATCAGGGCCAGACCGTGCATGATGGTGCCGTCGGCGGCCAGCACGAAGTCGGTGGTACGGCCCTGGATTTCCTTGAGCATGGGCAGGCTGCGACCACAGCCGCAGACTTCATCCGGGGCGCTCATCACCGCCACATCGCCGGTGCGGTAGCGGATAAAGGGGAAATCAGCGGTCGCAGTGTGGGTGACCACGATTTCGCCCGCCTGGCCCGGGGGCAGCACCTGGCCATCGGGGCCGACGATTTCGACGATGATGTCTTCAGCCTGAAGGTGCATCCCGCCTGCAGGGCACTGGTGGGCGATGAAACCCGCATCCCGGGCGCCGTAGCCGTTGGCCACCCGGGCGCCAAACACCTGGGTGATGGTGGCGCGCTGCTCGTCGTAGAGCCGTTCGCTGGTCACAAACACCACCTTGATGCCCTGGGCGTCGAGGCGGATGCCTTTTTTGCGGGCATGGGCCGCAATCAACGACAGGGACGAGGGGTAGCCGAACAACATGGTCGGGCGCTTGACCCGGATGGTTTCGACAAAGCGGTCGAGATTGGCCTCGGACATCTCGAAGGCGGGCAGCAGCTCGGTACGCAGCACCGCATCCCGCACCATGCGCACCCGATCCTGGGCGCCCAGTTCGATGGGGCTGCCCCAGACCACGATCTCGGGATCGCCGATATCCACGCCCCACCAGCGGGTAACGCGCCACTTGGCGCCCACGTCATGGCTCTTACGGCCCTTGCCGATGTAAAAGATGAGGGGCTCGCCCGAAGACCCGCCCGTGTTGTAGCGGCTCAAATTTTGGGCGACCTCGGCCTTGAGGCCTTCCCACTTGGCGGCAAGGCCCTGCCAGAGGCC
>JAJTBM010000486.1 GCA_021286885.1 Rhodocyclales bacterium | reverse complement strand
TGCTGATGACGTTGCTGATCTCGCGCACCGAGCTGGTGGTGCGTTCGGCCAGCTTGCGCACCTCGTCGGCCACCACCGCAAAGCCGCGGCCCTGCTCGCCGGCGCGGGCGGCTTCGATGGCGGCGTTGAGGGCCAGCAGGTTGGTTTGGGTGGTGATCTCGTCAATGGCGCCGATGATCTGGTCGATCCGAAGGCCCGCCGCCTGGATCTCGTTCATGGCCTGCACCATGGCATCGATGTGCTGCACCCCCTGGCTGGCCGCTTGTTGGGAGTTGTGGGAGTAGCGGTTGGCCTCGCCAGCGTGTTCGGCGTTCTGCTTGGTCTGGGCAGTGAGGTGGGTGATGGTGGCGCCAATCTCGGTGATGGATTCTGCCGACTCGCTGGCGCCTTCTGAAAGGGTCTGGCTGAGCCCTGCCACTTGGGTGGCGCTGTGGGCGATCTGCTCTGCGCCGGTCTGGAGGCGCACCACCAGATCGTTGAGGTTGTTCACCATGCGCTGCAGGGAGCGCCCGAGCTGGTCTTCTTCTGAGGCCAGGGGGACGGTGATGTTCAGGTCGCCTTCGCTGATCTGCTCAGCCAGCTTGGCTTTTTCCAGCAGGCTTTGGGACATGGCATCCAGGGCCTGGGAAAGCTGGCCCACTTCGTCTTCGCTGTTGTGATTGATCCGGCGCGAGAAGTCGCCCCGCTGGATGGCGCGGGCCAGTTCAGCGGCGGTGCGGATGGGGCGGGCGAGCCCTCCTGCGGCCAGCCATAGGGCGACGGTGGCGGCGGCGCTGATCCCCAGGCCGACCACGATCTGCCAGAGGGTGTTGGTGGTGCCCCGTTGTTGCAGATCCTGATCAAGTTGCCGGGCCTGGGCCAGCACCACGGCCTTGGGCACCTTTACCAGCACCGACCAGGGGCGATCCGTGTGGCCCAGGGTGATGGGGGCGATGGCGTACATCATGTTGTCGCTGTCATCCAGCCAGGCCCGGGCCTTGCCGCCCTGGATGTCGGTGAGGACCGCACCCATGGCCTGGGCGCCGGGGAGTGCGCCTAGGGATTTGCCGATGTATTCGGGGTGTTCGCTGTTGGCAACGACCAGCCCCATATAGCTCACGATGGCCACTTCGCCTTTGCCTTCAAACAGTTGCTTGTCGGCGTGTTCGCTCAGTTTTTGGACAAAATCCAGGTTGTAGTCGGTGCCGGCGACCCCCACGAACTTGCCGTCCACCATGATGGGCACCGACAGGGTGGTGAGCCAGACCTGCTTGCCCTGCACGATGTAGGGGAAGGGGTCGAGCACGCTTTCCTTGTGGGTGTCACGCGGGCCGATATACCAGCCCCCTTTCAGCACACCGTTCGGGTGTTTGTCGTTGGTGTCGTATTCCACCAGGGGCTGAACGGCGATCTTGTTGCCTTCACCTCGATTCCAGTAGGGGGTGAAGCGCCCGGTCTGGGCGTTGTTGCCGTCGTTGCCGGTGCGAAAGAGTGCATCCTTGCCGTCCAGGGCGTTGGGTTCCCAGCAGGAGTAGGTGCCGTTGAATTCCGGGTTGTTGTCCAGCACATGACGCAGGACGGCATTGATCTGGGGGCGCCCCAGGTTGAGGCCATTACCTTGCTTGCTCACCTCGAAGGTGTGAGCCATGGTGCGGGCTGCGTCCAGGGCCAGATCAAATTTGGCCTGAATGACGCCCGCGTGGCCCCAGGCGAGGTTTTTCAGGCTTTCGGCGGTGCCTTCCTGCACCAGTGCGCCGACGCGTTCGGCGACCAGATCCTGGGTGGTGCGGGCAGATACGAGGCTGTAGGCAATTTGAGCGATGGCTGCGCCGATCAGGCAGGCGCCTGCGGTGAGTGCAATGCGTTGCTGGATGGATTTCATGCGAGGCCTTCCCGGGCGGGTGGTGGCGAGATGCCCGGCATCTGCCGAGCGCTGAACTGACGCCTGCCTTGCAGAACAAAAGAACGCAAGAGGCCGGGCGCCCTGATGGGCTAACGGCACTCAGGGAGGATTCTTGAGCCAGATGGGGGCCGGGAAGGCCTGCGTTGTTCAGGGTTGGTGTTCGCCCAGCAGGGATGCCGGAAGGCATTGGGCGCGCAACAGCGCGTGCATGGCGCCGGCTGGCAGGGGGGGGCAGAACGCATAGCCCTGGGCACCCTGGCAGCCTTCTCGGCGCAGGAAGGCCAGTTGCTCGGGGCTATCCACCCCTTCGGCGACCACCTGCAGGTGCAGGTTGTGGCCGAGCTGGATCATGGCGTGGACGAGTTCGGCCTGATCCGGGTCTTCATCCAGGCTGCAAATGAAGCTGCGATCGATCTTGATTCGGTCGATGGGGTAGCGCTTGAGGATGGCCAGGTTGGAATGGCCGGTGCCAAAGTCGTCAATCGCCAGGCCTACGCCCAGGCCTTTGAGGGCAACGAGGGTGTTGCGGATGTCG
>JAJTBM010000485.1 GCA_021286885.1 Rhodocyclales bacterium | reverse complement strand
TCGTCTGCAGGAGTATCAGCCTGGTATTTCGCTCCAGGCGATCAAGGCGGTCTCCCGTGCCGAGCCTTGGTTTCAGGGGCATTTCCCGGATTTTCCGGTGCTCCCGGGCGTTCTCATCATTGAATCCCTTGCCCAGACCTGTGCTGCGTTCATGGCATTGGAGGCAGGAGCAGGGGGGGGCGCAGCAGGGGACGATTTGTGGGTGCTGTTGCGTACGGAGGTACGCAATTCCCGCCCAGTGATGCCCGGTTCGCTCCTGCTGCTACAGGTTGATTACAGCGAGCGCAAGGGCGACTTCATTGATTTTGCCGTGCGTGCCAGTCAGGACGGCAAAACAAGTGTGCGTGGGCGACTCACTGTGGGTCGAACCCCGCGTAGCAAACTGTTCCCTGGGCAGAAGCCTGCCCTCGAAGCTGCTTCAGGTACCGCCGAATCGCAGGTGGTGGAAACTCTTTCCGGAAAGAACTAAATGCGCTTGCCAAGCAATGATGACCAACTGCAGCAAGAATTGAATGCGTATGTCAATTCAGATCTTGAGCGTAGCTGCCGTATTCTGGGGCTCCCACCCGGAACTTCGATCCGCCTCCGGGTTGATTCCGATGGGAATGCGATTCGTCAAGAGTATCAAGGTGCCGAGGTCTTGCTTCACGTGCCGCAACGTGATGCGCGTCAGATCTTGGCGTACAGCCTGTCTTTTACCTGGGCCAGTGGTGTCGTCCTCATTCCGACCCTCATCGAACTGGTGAGCTCCGGTGCGTTTGAACAGGCAAGCGAAGGACGCGAGGTGGGGGTGCTGGAGTTTGTTCGCCAGCATCAGCCCACTCCAGAGCCTAATCTTGGCCTGGCCTGGGGGGCTTTGAATCTGCTGGCATTGCAAGGCTGGGTGCATTTGCGTGGGGGAGATCGTAATGCACGCTATACCCTTACGCCCGTTGGCGCCTGGGTTGTCCGCTATGTGCAAGCAAACTTTCCCTTATTCCAGCGCTTGGCCAAGGCTGTCGATTTTTTGCAGCATCTTCATGCACTCTGCCATCGTCGGATGTCGGATGCGGCGGCGCTCGCCGAGTATGACCAACTGGTTGAGCTGAGTGCCGAAGGATGGGGTATTGCTGCCGGGGCTGGAAAAGATGCACTCCGTGCCCATGCCCAGTTGCTGGCCGCCATGGATGGCTTGCTTGTGGGGCCGACCTGGATTGCGCTGGATATGCCCCTGTTCGAGCAGGCGGGTAACCGTATTGCCACACGGGCGCCGGCGGTGTTTGCACGCTTTGACGCGGAGGGGGCCTGGCAGACGGCAGGCTCGACTGAGCTTGAGCCGGCTTTCCTGGCGCCGGCATGGCGTCTTCTGGAGCGGCTGGGGCAGATTGAAATCGTCGAGGCCGGAAAGCTTCGCTTGTCTGCCTGGGGTAGTCTGGTTCGTCCGATTGCCGCACCCTATGCGGCACTCCCGGCGTCCTATTTGCGCACTTATGCGCATTTGAAGGATTTGCTCTTCGGCAACCCCGACCCCTTGGGTATTGATCAAGATACTCATGTGGATCGGGTGATGAATGTATATGGGTCGAGCGGGGCCGGTTCGGGGCCTGCAGCCCGGGAGATTACCGACAAAATCATCCGGCGCCTGTTTGATGATCCTGATCTGGATCGTCAGCCGGCAGGGCTGGCTGATATGGGCTGTGGTGATGGGTCTTCCCTGGCCAAGTTGGCTAATTATGTGATCAATCACACCCTGCGCGGAAAGCACCTGGAGAGCCATCCGCTGCTGGTGGTGGGCGCTGATTACAACGAATCGGCACGGGCTCGAACCCGTGAAAATCTGGCGTCCCTGGATGTGGTGCCGGGTGTCCAGGTGCGGGTGCTGCATGCGGATATTGGTGATCCTGCCGCCTATGACCAGGCGATGCGTGAGAGTGGGTTGAAGGTGCGGGAGCCTGGGGGCGAGCGTCCTGCAGGCTTGCGCGACTTTTTGCACACTTTCATGTTCTTGGTGCACAACCGGCGCCTGAAGATCCGGGACGAGGCACGTGCACAAGATGTGCTGTCTGGCAGCCTTGCTTCGGTTGACCGGACTTTGCTGAAGAAGGTTGATGACAGCTACTTTGCCGGGCGCTTGGTGGGCGATCAACAGGCTGAGTCGCCGATGTCTTTGGAGCAGCTCAAGCAGACTTTCCGGGTGGCCTACTCTGATGCCGGCGGTTTTGTCCCTGGATACGTTGCCGCCGCCGATCTGATTGACTTCATGAAGCGCTGGAAACCCTTCATTTTCCACGGTTTCCTGTGTGTCGAAGGGCATAGCCCGTGCGCTGAGGATTTGCTCGAACCGACACCGGAGAATGCCGATGCATGGATGCGGGTGGACAAGCTGCCGCATCCCTTCAATTGGGGAATGCACTTCCCCTCCCGTCAATTCATGATGCCT
>JAJTBM010000484.1 GCA_021286885.1 Rhodocyclales bacterium | reverse complement strand
TGACCAAACAGCTCCGCCAAACCAAACTGTTGATGGGGCCCCAGAATATCCAACACCTTCTCTCCCCCGTCCGGGGTAGACATCGCTTGCTTCAGGTGGCCAGACATCACATGGCCCAGCCCACTCCCCTGAAAGGCTTGCCCCTTGGCGAGGCTCACGATCTGGGTTGCACGCGCCAGGATCTCTCTCACGTTCGAGGGCAAATCCCGAAACAGCCCAACTTGGTTGAGAATCAGGGACAAATCTTCCAAAGGCATACGACGCATCATCAAACTCCTGAAACCTGACCCGGCTGCAAAAGGGCTCGGGTGCTGCATTGAGCTGCAGTCTAGGGGGGGGATCACTGGCCAGAATTGACACAGATCAGAGCCACGCCCACCCCCCAACCCGGCCAAATACCCCTTTTGAGGTATGTTCACAAATAGACACAACCAAATGATTAAAAAGGATATTTTTATCAAAGGCAGCAAGGCCCAAGCAAAAACCCAGGCCGGATGAGAGTGGCTTCTATAATCCGATTTTTCCACCTTACCCACGCACTGCACGCTTGGACCCCTCCGGCAAACCCAGGAAAATTTCACCCCATCCCTTTGACCATGACGCCCCCCATGCCAACACCTCCCCGCCCTCCGTTTAACGCCGGCCCCTCCCCTTCGGTAGTGCGGCGCATGGCTGGATGGATTGCCGCCATTGGCGGGCTGGCCCTGGTATCCATGCTGGCCTCGATGATCGTGGTAGAACTTTCTTCGGGAGAAGCCCGAGCCATCAACTTGGCCGGCTCCTTGCGCATGCAGTCTTATGTGATTCAAGCTGCTGCCGCACAGCATGGGAACGAACGGCTCCAAGAGGCGCTGGACGAATTTGAAGAACGCTTTGCCAACCCAGATCTGCACGACATCCTGCCCCATGGGGCCGATGCGCCGAGCCGGCAGGCTTATCAGGCCGTGGGCGATAACTGGAGCCAGCACTTCCGCCCAAGCATCCTGCGCCTACACCCCCAGCGAGACACGCCGGAAAGCCGGGAAAGCCTGGAGCAACTCACCCACGAACAGGTGGTGTTGATCAATCAGTTGGTTGCCCTCATTGAGGAAGGGCTAGAAGCCAAGCTGCAATTTCTGCGCTGGGTGCAAGGCATTTCGCTGGTATTGCTGGTCGTGGTGGCCGGTTGTGCAGTCATTCAACTCAAACGCCGGGTTCTGCTGCCCCTGGGCGCCTTGTTAGAAGCCGCCCGCAAGGTGCGTCGGGGTGATTTTTCCGGACGTGTCGAACCCCGCACCCCCGACGAACTGGGGCAACTGGGCGAGGCCTTCAACATGATGGTGGCCGACCTCTCCCTCAGTTACGGGCAGCTTGAACAACGCGTGGCCGAGAAGACCGCTGAACTGGCCCGCAGCAATCAATCCCTGGATCTGCTCTACCGCACCACCCGAACCCTGGCCGAACTGGTGACCGACCCCCGGGCCTTGCAGCGGGTGTTGGAAGATGTGGCTCAGGTCTTCGAAAGCCCCTGCATCGCCTTGGGCCTGCAGGATGGGCACGGCCTGAGCTGGCTCAGTAGCGCCCCACCCCAAGCCTTTCCCCCCGAACTGCTCCAGCCCCCTGCGCAGCACTTCCATGACCCTCTGGAATGCCAGCCCCTGCTTGCCCATCCGGGCTGGAGCCGGGTCTGCGCCCCCGTGTTCGATGGCCAACACAATCACGGCTGGTTGATGGTGCTACTCCCCCAGGGACAACACCTGGCCCCCTGGCAGATCCCCTTGCTCCAATCGGTCGGCCATCATGTGGGCACCGCCCTTGCCCAGCGGGAGCGCACCCGCCAGGAACACCGGCTGGCCCTGCTGGATGAACGGGCGGTGATCGCCCGGGCGCTCCATGATTCAGGTCGCCCGACTCCAGAGCCTGCTGGGCCGTACGCCTCCACCGGCTCCGGTGCAGGAGGTTGTAGACGAACTACGCGACGGGCTCAGTGCCGCCTATCGCCAACTCCGGGAACTACTCACCACTTTTCGGCTACGCATGGATGGGCGCGGGCTCAGGGCTGCCCTGGATGAAACCGTTCAGGAGTTTCGGCGGCGCAGCGATTTGAACATCCATTTGGACATCCAGCCCCTGCCCCACGAACTGGGCCCCAGCCGGGAGATTCATGTACTCCAGATCATTCGGGAAGCTCTCAGCAACGTGGAGCGCCATGCCCATGCCCAGACAGCCTGGGTGCAGATCCAGGCCCTGCCCGACAGCCAGCTACAGGCATCGGTGGAAGACGATGGCCATGGGTTTGACCCCGCCCGGCGCCCCAGCCACCGTTACGGCATCAACATCATGCACGACCGGGCCGAAAGCCTGCACGGCCAGCTGAGCGTTACCCCCCGAGCTGCCGGCGGGACGCGGGTTGAGCTGCGCTTTCCGGCCACAGCCCCGGCCAATGCCCC
>JAJTBM010000483.1 GCA_021286885.1 Rhodocyclales bacterium | reverse complement strand
ACATGCTCGGCCACTTTCCGGTAGCGGTCGTAGTTGTGATAGTAGGCCCAGTCTTCGTCCCCCACCCGCCAGCGGGTGTCCGGGTCGGCCTCCAGGGCCTTGAGGCGCTGCTTCTGGCCATCCCGGGAGAGGTGGAACCACAGCTTGATGAGCACCACCCCTTCGGCGGCCAACATGGCTTCGAAGCGATTGAACTCGGACAGGCGCTGATCCAGCCCATCCTTGCGCAGCCGCCCTTCGGCCCGCTCGGCGAGGGGGTCGGAATACCAGTTGCCAAAAAATACCCCGATCTTGCCCCGGGGCGGCAGGGCGTGCCAGAAACGCCACAACAGGGGGCGGGCGCGGGCCTCGTCGGTGGCGCGGTCGAAGGCATGGACGTCGATATGGCGCGGGTCCATCCACTCGTTGAGCAGATTGACGGTTTCACCCCGCCCGGCGCCGTCGATGCCGTTGATGAGGATCACCGCCGCAAAGGCACGGTTTTCCAGCAGCTCAAACTGGGCCTCCAGCAGGGCGGTGCGCAGGCCCGGCACCAGGGCTTCGTACTCGGCCTTGGCCAGCTTGTGGCCCAGCTCGGCAGATTCAAACATCGGCATCCCCCGCAATCCCGGCGTAATCGCCCCACAGGGTTTGCAGGGCCGCCATGGCGGCCAGCCCGGCAGTTTCGGTACGGAACACCCGGGGGCCCAGGGCCAGGGGCTCGCAGCCGGCCCGCTCGGCCAAGGCGAGCTCGGCGGGCGACCAGCCCCCTTCGGGCCCGATCAGGATTTCGACAGGGCCAGCGGGCGCCTGCTTGCGGGCCAGGGCCCCGGCGGCCCCCGGCGCCAGGATGAAGCGCTTGCCCCGGGCCGGCTGGGCCAGGTAGGCGGCCAGGCTGAGAATCTCGGCCACCTGGGGCACCCGGTTGCGCCCGCTTTGCTCGCAGGCCGATACGACCACCTGCTGCCAGTGGGTCACCCGCTTGGCCGCCCGGTCGCCGGAGAGGCGCAGCACCGAGCGCTCGGCGGCCACCGGCTGCACGCCAGCTGCGCCCAGCTCAACAGCCTTCTGGATCACCCAGTCCATTTTGTCGCCACTGGCGAGGGCCTGCACCAGATGGATCTGGAGGGGAGATTCCCGCTCCACCGGCAGACGCGGGCCGAGCCGGGCCACAGGCTGCTTGCCCAGGCTTTGCAAGGTGGCGGCACATTCGCCGCCCTGGCCATCAAACAACACCACCTCATCCCCCACGCGCAGGCGCAGTACGCGCTCCGCATGGTGGGCCACCGCGTCGGGGAGAGGCATTTCAGAGTCGGGCACCAGGCCCTCGGGGCAGAAGAAGCGTGGATTCATCATGCTATTATCCGCAAAACCACGCCTCGAACGGGATCGAAACTTGAATCCTGCCCTCGGTTTTTCATTTCCACCCGCCAGCGGCCTGCGCCGTTGCCTGCTTCCTGCACATCCATGGCTCACGAACTGAACACCAGCGCCCAGCGCCTCACCTGCGCCCGCGCCCTGGCCGACCTGGTCCGGGACATGGCCCGGGACACCATCCTGCCCCTCTACCAGAAGGCCGTGCGCGAACAGAAAGCCGACGGCACCCTGCTCACCCAGGCTGACCTGGCATCCCAGGCGGCCCTGGAAATCCGGCTGCCCACCCTGCTCCCGGCCCCCGTGCTGGGCGAAGAGATGACCCCGGAGGCCCAGGGCCAGGTCTGGCAGGAAGGGCAAGAGGGCCTGTGGGTGATCGACCCCATCGACGGCACCACCAACTTCGCCAACGGCATCCCCTTCTTCGGGGTGGCGGTGGCCTATCTGGTCAAGCACAAGACCCAGCTCGGCGTGGTGTACAACCCGGTGACCGACGAGGCCTTCTACGCCGCCCGGGGCGCCGGGGCCTGGCTCAACGCGGTGCCCCTGCCCCTGCGCAGCCCCGCCACCCAGCTCAAGGATGCCGTCGCGGGCGTGGACTTCAAGCGCATCAGCCACCATCTGGGCGATGAACTGGCGGTGCGCCCGCCGTATTACTCCCAACGCAACTTTGGCTCCAGCGCGCTGGAGTGGTGCTACGTGGCGGCGGGCCGGCTGGACGTGTACATCCACGGCGGCCAGATGTTGTGGGACTACGCCGCCGGGCGCCTGATCCTCGAAGAGGCGGGCGGCAGCTACAGCACCCTGGGGGGCACGCCCCTCACCGCCGGGCCGGCCATCAAGCGCTCGGTGATCGCCGCCGCCAGCCCATCCCTGTTTGAAGAGTGGCGCGTGTGGCTGCACAGCCACGCATGAGGCCCTCAGGAGACTCGGCACAGATATTGCTGAGCTAACCCCGCTCGCTCCGGAAAGTTGCTGGAGTGCTTTTGGAACAGTTCATGACCCCGTGGCCTGCTCCAAAAACACTCATTTTCTGGAGCAATCCATGTCCATGAAGCACCCCATCGTCGTGGTGACC
>JAJTBM010000482.1 GCA_021286885.1 Rhodocyclales bacterium | reverse complement strand
TCGATTTCCTGCTGGGCCATGCCCTTCGGGTTGAGGAAGGTATTGACGCCGATGATCGGGTAGGAGCCGTCGTGCTTCTTGTGCTCGTAGTAGAGCGACTCTTCCTGGATCTTGCCGCGCTGGTAGCCGGTTTCCATGGCCCCCAGCACGCCGCCCCGGGCGCTGATGGCTTCAAACTCCTTGAGCACGGCCTCTTCGACCAGATCGGTCAGTTCATCAATGATGAAGGCGCCCTGGTTGGGGTTTTCGTTTTTGGAGAGGCCCCATTCCCGGTTGATGATGAGCTGGATGGCCATGGCGCGGCGCACCGACTCTTCGGTGGGGGTGGTGATGGCCTCGTCGTAGGCGTTGGTGTGCAGGCTGTTGCAATTGTCGTAGATCGCAATCAGCGCCTGGAGCGTGGTGCGGATGTCGTTGAAATCCATCTCCTGGGCGTGGAGCGAACGGCCCGAGGTCTGGACGTGGTACTTGAGCTTCTGGCTGCGTTCGTTGGCGCCGTACTTGTTCTTCATGGCCACCGCCCAGATGCGGCGCGCCACCCGGCCAATCACCGAGTATTCCGGGTCCATCCCGTTGCTGAAGAAGAAAGACAGGTTGGGCGCGAAGTCGTCGATGTGCATGCCCCGGGCGAGGTAGCTTTCGACGTAGGTAAAGCCATTGGCCAGGGTGAAGGCGAGCTGGCTGATGGGGTTCGCGCCCGCTTCGGCAATGTGGTAGCCGGAGATGGACACCGAGTAGAAGTTCTGCACCTGGTTGTGCACAAAGAACTCCTGGATGTCGCCCATCATCTTGAGCGCAAACTCGGTGCTGAAGATGCAGGTGTTCTGGCCCTGGTCTTCCTTGAGGATGTCGGCCTGCACCGTGCCACGCACCGACTTGAGCACCCAGGCGCGGATCTGCCGGGCTTCGTCTTCGGTGGGCGCCCGGCCCTGCTCGGCTTCAAATTTTTCGAGCTGCTGGGCCAGGGCGGTGTTGAAGAACATGGCCAGGATGATGGGGGCCGGGCCGTTGATGGTCATGGACACCGAGGTGGTCGGGTTCACCAGATCGAAGCCCGAGTACAGCACCTGCATGTCGTCCAGGGTGGCGATGGAAACGCCCGAGTTGCCGATCTTGCCGTAGATATCGGGGCGCATGTCCGGGTCGCAGCCGTACAGGGTCACCGAATCAAAGGCGGTGGACAGCCGGTGGGCGGGCATGCCTTCAGACACCTTCTTGAAGCGCCGGTTGGTGCGGAAGGCGTCGCCTTCGCCGGCAAACATCCGGGTCGGATCTTCGCCTTCGCGCTTGAAGGGGAACACGCCAGCGGTGTAGGGGAAGGCGCCGGGGAGGTTTTCCTTCATCAGGAAGCGCAGGATCTCGCCCTCGTCCTCGAAGCGCGGCAGGGCCACCTTGCGGATCTTGCTGCCGGAGAGGGATTCGGAGGTGAGCCGGGTGCGGATTTCCTTATCGCGGATCTTCACCACGTATTCGTCGCCCGCGTACTGGGCCACGGTCTGGGGCCACTGGGCGAGCAGCTTGCGGGCGTTGGGGCTGAGTTCGCCATCCTTCCAGGCGATCAGTTCGTCAAAGCTGGCGAGCTGGGCACCTTCGGCCTTCTGGCAGGTTTCGAACAGCTGGCGCGAGATGCGCAGGGCCTGGCGCTCGCGGGCGATGCGGGCCTGCTCGGCGGTGTGAGTGTGGTAGCCCCGCAGACTGTCGGCAATCTCGGCCAGATAGCGGGTGCGTTCGGCGGGGACGATGGCCCGGCCCCGGGAGGATGCCTTCACGCCAACCGGCGGGAGAGAGGAGTCCTTCAGCGTGAGGCCCTTTGCCGCCAGGGCCGGTGTGAGGGCCTGATACAGGGCCGTCACGCCATCGTCGTTGAAGCGCGCCGCCATGGTGCCGAACACCGGCATCTGCTCGGTGGATACGGCAAACAGCTCGCGGTTGCGCTGGTATTGCTTGCGGACATCGCGCAGGGCATCTTCGGCGCCCTTGCGGTCGAACTTGTTGATCGCCACAAAGTCGGCGAAGTCGAGCATGTCGATCTTTTCGAGCTGGCTGGCGGCGCCGAACTCGGGGGTCATCACATACAGGGAGACATCCACAAAGGGCACAATCGCCGCGTCGCCCTGGCCGATGCCGGAGGTTTCGACGATCACCAGATCAAAGCCGGCCAAGCGGGTGGCGGCGATGACTTCGGGCAGGGCGGCCGAAACCTCAGAGCCGGTATCGCGGGTGGCCAGGGAGCGCATGAAGATGTTGGGGTGCTCGATGGCGTTCATCCGGATGCGATCCCCCAGCAGGGCGCCGCCGGTGCGCTTGCGGGAAGGGTCGATGGAGATGATGGCGATCTTGAGGCGGTCGTCCTGATCCAGCCGGAAGCGGCGCACCAGCTCATCGGTGAGGCTGGACTTGCCCGCCCCGCCCGTGCCGGTGATGCCCAGGG
>JAJTBM010000481.1 GCA_021286885.1 Rhodocyclales bacterium | reverse complement strand
AGGTGACCACCGGCGAGAGGGCCTTCGACCACCACATAGTCGGGCAGACGATTGGTGCGGGCGCTCTTGCGCAGGAAAAGCTGCAGGGCGCGCAGGGACGAAACGATGATGCCCAGCTTGGCATCCCGGAAACGGGGGTGATCTTCGATCAGGTTGAAGGAGCCCAGGTGCAGACCGGCCGCCAGGGTGATCCCGTCGATACCCGCATCCAGCGCGGAAGCCAGACGTACCCGCAGGGTTTCTTTCGGGGCGTTCATGGTGAGCTTTTCCATGCAGTTCACGAAGATCAGGCCGTCGCCCTTCTTCGCCTCCATGGTCTTGCCCACATGCAGGCGGGTGGCTTCGGCCAGTTCGCCCAGATCAAACTGCACCACCGACTTATCGGGGTTGGCCACATTGAACTTGTAGCGCTGAAGCTTGTTCTTGATGAACTTGGTGTTGAAGCGGCGATCGGCCACCGTCTTGACCATGGCATCCGAAATATGCCCGACCCCGCCCAGGCGCGCCGCCTCAAGGGCCAGATCGGCCGTGGAGATATCCACCCCCATCCCGCCGATCATGATAGGCACCAGCTCCTGCTTGCCAAAACGCAGGCGGAAATCATCAACTCGCTTCATGAAACCCCTTCCAGACTGACATGGACCCCGCCACAAACCTACGCCTGCAGCGGGCAAAGTTTATAATTATCCCACTGTATGGCGTTTATGCGGTAACTTAAATCAATCCAAATCCGTTCGGACTTTAGACATGGATCAAATCCACACTTTTTTTTGAACTAGTTTACAGGCAGGCGCTGGATAATTTGCTACCTTCGGGGCTGTGGTAAAAATCACATCTACATTAAAATAGTTTGCCCCTTCTACTCGCGCTCTCCTACTTCGTATCCTGATGTCCGAACCCACACCCCCCACCAAAGCCTGTGCGGTCATGTTCGCCGACTTGGTCGGCAGCACCCGCCTCTACCAGCAGGTGGGTGACGCTTCCGCTTTTGAAATGGTGGATCGCTGCATCCAGGCCATGCGCCAGGTCATCGAGACCAAGCGTGGACGTGTCATCAAGCACACCGGCGACGGGCTGATGGCCATTTTCCGGGATGCAGATGTAGCTGCCGACGCCTGTCTGGCCATTCACCAGGCCATCAAGGAACTTCCCACCCCTGCCGAATCCGACCTGGGCGTGAAGCTCGGCTTCCACTTCGGGCCTGTTGTGGTCAGCGGCGCCGACATCTTTGGCGACACGGTCAATTTCGCTGCTCGCCTGGCCGAACTGGCCACGCCGGGCAAGGCCATCACCTCCGCCGAAACCGCTGCCCGCATGGGCACCGAATGGCACTCGGTGCTCCACACCCTGCCTCCCCGCGTCATCCGGGGCCTGAGTCGCCCGGTGGAGGTCTGCGAACTCATGTGCGAAGCCATGGGCGAGCTCACCATCGTGCACAGCAATCATTTTCTGCTGGATCTGGAGCCCGAGCTGCGTCTCTACCTGGATCACCACTCGATCACCCTCAACTCGTCGCGCCCGGCTGTGCGCATCGGTCGCGACCCGGCCGCCGACATCGTGGTGGGCGACACCCAGTCGTCCCGTCGTCACGCAGAAATCGAGTTGCGCAGCGATAAATTCGTGCTGGTGGATCGCAGCAGCAACGGCACCTTCGTCCAGATGGACGGGGAGCGCGAATTCCTACTCTCCCGCGAAGAAGTCGTGCTGCGGGGCCGGGGCAAGTTCGCCCTGGGCCGCAGCTGCGACGACAATCCCTTCGCGATCAGCTTCGCCTGCGTCTAAACGCCCGCCCTACCCGGCTCAGGCAAACGCCTGGGCCAGCGCCTGGGCGCAGCGCTGCACTGCCTCACCTGCCTGGGGAAAGAACTTGCCCAGGGTGAAAAAGCCATGCACCAGCCCCGGATACACCACCGCCTCGGCGGGGCTGGCAGCCGTGCGCAAGGCTTCGGCGTAGGCCAGGCCATCGTCCACCAGCGGGTCGCAGCCGGCCAGGATCAGCAAGGCCGGGGGCAGATCCCCCAGATCAGGCGCCAGCAGCGGCGAGGCGCGCCAATCGGCATGGTCTGCCGCGTTGGGCAGATACTTTTCAAAGAACCACACCAGGCTCCCTTCATCCAGCATGTAGCCATCGGCATAGGCACTGCGGGACGGGCGGGTGCTACGAATGTCAGTACACGGATAGACGAGCACCTGCAGCGCGGGCCGGGGCCCCTGCAGATCCCGGAGCTGGAGCGCCGTCACGGCGCTCAGGGTGCCCCCTGCGCTATCGCCCATCAGCGCGAAACGGGCCGGATCCACGCCCAGCAGGGCAGCGTTTTCCAGGCTCCACTCCACCGCCCGTAGCGCGTCATTCACTGCCGCCGGAAACGGGTGCTCTGGCGCCAGGGCGTAATCCACCGACAACACCGCCGCACCGCTCTGATTGGCCAGCTCCCGGCACAG